>NZ_CP017157.1:8100000-8201357 GCF_001729485.1 Streptomyces lydicus | reverse complement strand
GGCTGTGCATAGTGTGTCCTGACAAGGGTCCGCTCGTGGCTCCGAGAAGCCGGTTTGACCGGATGGCGTAGCCGCGCGTACCGTGACCAGGTCGAGTTGTCGATGGCTGCTGCCGCCTGCCTCCGATGGGCAAAGATCGCGCTCCGGTGATCGTGAAGCGGTGCACTTAGGCGTTGCGAGTTACTCGTGGGCGCACGGTGACAGCCAACGACGCCCCACATCTGTCTCACCGTGAGACATCAAGCATTCCTGGAGCCCCCGAGTGAGCAAGCGCACCTTCCAGCCGAACAACCGCCGTCGCGCGAAGACCCACGGCTTCCGTCTGCGCATGCGGACCCGCGCCGGCCGCGCGATTCTCGCGTCCCGCCGTGGCAAGGGTCGCGCCCGTCTGTCGGCCTGAGCAGCCTGACCTAGGTCCATGACGTGCTGCCTACCGAAAATCGGCTGAGGCGGCGCGAGGACTTTGCGACCGCGGTACGCCGGGGACGCAGGGCCGGGCGCCCGCTCCTTGTCGTTCATTGTCGTAGCGGTGCAACGGACCCGCACGCGTCGGGGGAATGCGTTCCCCCGACGCGTGCGGGTTTCGTCGTGAGCAAGGCCGTCGGCAACGCGGTCGTGCGCAACAGGGTCAAGCGGAGGCTCCGGCATCTCCTGCGCGAACGGCTGGACCGGCTGCCCGCCGGTAGCCTGGTTGTCGTACGGGCCCTGCCCGGCGCGGGTGACGCGGCTCACGACGAGCTGGCCCGCGACCTGGACGCCGCGTTGGAGCGGCTGCCGGGAGGGGTGCCGAGAGGCTGCAATCCCGCGGGGGCCGCAACCGACAGCGGCCGCGCCGCGGGCTCCCGGAACCCCGGCCGGGACCCGGGAGGGAGCGCACAGTGAAGTACCCGCTGCTGCTTTTGATCAAGATCTATCAGTGGACCATCAGTCCCTTGCTGGGACCGGTCTGCAAGTACTACCCGTCGTGCTCGCACTATGGCTTCACGGCCATCGACCGGCACGGCGCGGTGAAAGGGACTGCGCTGACTGCCTGGCGCATCCTGCGCTGCAATCCGTGGTCGCTCGGTGGGGTCGACCACGTCCCTCCCCGGAAGCGTCCGGTTTGGCATCAGCGGCTGAGGAGCCGTTTGGGCGGGCCCACCGTCCCTGAGCCTGTCGCCCAGCCCGAGACTCAGCCCAACGCCCAAGGAGCCTGATTCGTGGACACGATCCTCGGTCCCCTCTATACCGCTGTTTCCTGGATCATCGTCCAGTTCCACTCGTTCTACAGCCTGATCTTCAACCCGAACAGTGGCGCGGCGTGGGGTCTGTCCATCGTCTCGCTGGTGGTGCTGATCCGTATCTGCCTGATCCCGCTCTTCGTGAAGCAGATCAAGTCGACGCGGAACATGCAGGCGCTCCAGCCGAAGATGAAGGCGATCCAGGAGCGCTACAAGAGCGACAAGCAGCGCCAGTCCGAAGAGATGATGAAGCTCTACAAGGAGACGGGCACCAACCCGCTCTCGAGCTGTCTCCCGATTCTGGCCCAGTCGCCGTTCTTCATCTCCCTGTACCAGGTCCTCAGCCACATCGCGCAGGGCAAGACGGTCGGCGTCATCGACGAGACGCTGCTGCAGAGCGCGCAGAAGGCGCACATCTTCGGCGCGCCGCTGGCCGCGAAGTTCATGGACAGCGCGGCGAAGATCGAGAGCCTCGGCGCCTCGGTCACCAACGTCCGCGTGGTCACGATCATCATGATCATCCTGATGTCGGCGTCGCAGTTCTACACGCAGCGCCAGCTGATGACCAAGAACGTCGACCTCACGGTGAAGACGCCGTTCATGCAGCAGCAGAAGATGCTGATGTACGTCTTCCCCATCATGTTCGCCGTCTTCGGCATCAACTTCCCCGTCGGTGTTCTCGTCTACTGGCTGACCACCAACGTGTGGACCATGGGCCAGCAGATGTTCGTCATCCGTCGTAACCCGACCCCGGGCAGCAAGGCATTCGCGGAGCGCCAGGAGCGGCTGCGGGCCGCGGGCAAGCTCGTCGAGGACCCGGCCGTCGTCGAGGCGAAGCAGGCCGCCGAGGAGGCGCGCCAGAACCGCCAGCAGCCCAAGCGTCAGACCAAGGCCAAGCGGCAGACCGGCGGTGCCCCGGCCGGCGGTGCGCAGAACCGTACGCGTGCCGGATCGGCGGCGCGTGACACGGACGCCGACTCGGCGGGCTCCGACCAGGGCGGCGCGAAGAAGCAGTCGCTGGAGAAGAAGGACGCGCAGGACGGCAAGGGGAAGGGCGGCGCCTCCGGGTCCCGTACCGCCAAGTCCGGACAGCGCAAGGGCCAGCAGCGCCCCAAGCACCCGTCGAAGAAGTAAGAAGGAGTCCTTTCGTGACGGACACGACCCCTGCCGCCGAGGGCACCGACACCCTGACCCGCCTGGAGCAGGAAGGCGAGATCGCGGCCGACTACCTCGAGGGTCTGCTGGACATCGCCGACCTCGACGGTGACATCGACATGGACGTCGAGGCCGACCGCGCCGCCGTGTCGATCATCAGCGACTCGACCAGCCGCGACCTGCAGAAGCTGGTGGGCCGCGACGGTGAGGTGCTGGAGGCGCTGCAGGAGCTGACCCGGCTGGCCGTGCACCGGGAGACCGGTGACCGTAGCCGTCTGATGCTGGACATCGCCGGTTTCCGGGCGCGTAAGCGCGAGCAGCTCACGGAGATCGGTGCCAAGGCGGCCGAGGAGGCCAAGGGCACCGGCCAGCCGGTGAAGCTCGACCCGATGACGCCGTTCGAGCGCAAGGTCGTCCATGACGCGGTGGCGGCCGCCGGCCTGCGGAGCGAGTCCGAGGGTGAGGAGCCGCAGCGTCGCGTGGTCGTCCTCCCGGCCTGATCGCTCGGCGTTCCCGTTTTTCTTTGGCCCCGTCTGCTCGCAGGCGGGGCCAAAAGTTGTCAGCGTTCTGTGTTATCCCGGGTGGTCAAGGCCCGGGGATCCCGGCAGGAAAAGCAGTCCAGAGGAAGGGCGGTTCCCGTGACGGAGGCAGCAGCGGAGCTCCCTCCCGCGCCGAAGGCGGCGCAGGAGGTATTCGGCGAGCGCTTTCCGGAGGCCGTGCGGTACGGCGAACTGCTCGCCGACGCGGGGGTGAGGCGAGGGCTGATCGGCCCGCGTGAGGTCCCGCGGCTGTGGGAGCGGCACCTGCTGAACTGTGCGGTGCTCTCCGAGGTGGTGCCCGAGGGCGTCTCGGTCTGCGACGTGGGTTCGGGGGCCGGGCTGCCCGGTATCCCGCTGGCGCTGGTACGGCCGGACCTCAAGATCACGCTGCTGGAGCCGTTGCTGCGGCGGACGACCTTTCTGCAGGAGGTCGTCGAGCTGCTCGGACTCGATCATGTGACGGTCGTCCGAGGCCGGGCCGAAGAGGTCATGGGCAAGCTTCCGCAGGTGCATGTGGTGACCGCCCGCGCCGTTGCTCCGCTCGACCGGCTGGCCGGCTGGGGTGTTCCGCTGCTGCGTCCGTACGGCGAGATGCTGGCGCTCAAGGGTGACGCGGCGGAGGAGGAGCTCAAGGGAGCCCGGGCGGCGCTGAGCAAGCTCGGCGTGGTCGAGACCTCGGTGGTGCATGTGGGCGAGGGCATCGTGGATCCGCCGTCGACCGTGGTGCGGGTCGAGGTGGGGGAGAGCCCGGGCGGGGTGCGCTTCGCGGCCAAGCGGGCGAAGGCGGCGCGTGTCAGCCGGGCATCGAGGGGTCGCCGGCGCTGATTGCCCTGCCGGAGCGGTACGGGCCGGCAGGGAGAGTGGGAATGTTCCCGTTCCTCGAAAAGAGGCGGAGAGAATTCCGTAAATGCCGTCAAAACGGCACAAGACGGAGTGTCGCGGCTCATTCAGGCTCGGCGCTGGCATCGTGTTTCACGTGAAACGTCGTTCTCTGCTGCAAGGGATCATCGACCGTGGTCGTGCGGCCGCCGCGCCGCGTGACCGTAAGCCCACAAGGGTCACGGAAGTATCCACAGATGTGGATTCGTCCACAGGAGAACGGACCTCACTGGTTCGCGACACCGAAAGCATGGCAGGCTCTGAACATTGCGAGCCTGATGTCGAGGAGAGTGAATCCTTGCGGTCCGACGCCAACATCGCGGGACCGATGACCGATCCGGTCCCCGGTCCCCGTAGCGAGTCGTTCGGGGACGACGTTTCACGTGAAACGCCGCCCCCGATGGACGACACCCCGATCGGTCGTGCAGCTCAGCTGGCGGTGGAGGCATTTGGCCGCGCAGGTGAGGGGCTCCCCCGGCCTGAACAGACCCGGGTGATGGTGGTTGCCAACCAGAAGGGCGGGGTCGGCAAGACGACGACCACCGTCAACCTGGCGGCCTCGCTGGCCCTGCACGGGGCCCGGGTGCTGGTGATCGACCTCGACCCTCAGGGCAACGCATCGACGGCCCTGGGCATCGACCACCATTCCGAAGTGCCGTCGATCTATGACGTGCTGGTGGACAGCAGGCCGCTCTCCGACGTGGTGCAGCCGGTCGTGGACGTGGAAGGGCTGTTCTGTGCGCCCGCCACGATCGACCTGGCAGGCGCCGAGATCGAGTTGGTCTCGTTGGTGGCACGCGAGAGCCGGCTGGACCGGGCCATCAAGGCGTACGAACAGCCGCTGGACTACATCTTCATCGACTGCCCGCCCTCGCTGGGCCTGCTGACCGTCAATGCGTTGGTCGCGGGAGCCGAGGTGCTGATCCCCATCCAGTGCGAGTACTACGCCCTGGAGGGACTGGGCCAGCTGCTCCGGAACGTGGATCTGGTGCGTGGGCATCTCAACCCCAAGCTCCATGTCTCGACGATCCTGCTCACCATGTACGACGGGCGCACCCGGCTGGCCTCCCAGGTCGCCGACGAGGTCCGCAGCCACTTCGGTCACGAGGTGCTCCGTACGAGCATTCCGCGCTCGGTGCGCATTTCCGAGGCACCGAGCTATGGGCAGACAGTGCTCACCTATGACCCGGGATCCAGCGGCTCGCTCTCCTATCTCGAGGCGGCCCGAGAGATCGCGTTGCGTGGCGTTCCGCAGACCGGGGGCCAGGGCCTCAGCGTCAACTACGAAGCACAGCACAGCATCTCGGAGGGGAATCAGTGAGCGAACGACGTAGAGGGCTGGGCCGTGGGCTCGGTGCGCTGATTCCCGCGGCGCCGCAGAGCACGGACCATGCCGGCCCTTCGGTGGGACCGGGGGCGACGTCACCGTCGTCCGTACCAGTTTTGACCCCGGAGCGCGGAGTGGCGGCCGCCAAGGTGACGTCGCTTCCGGGACACGGTGTTTCACGTGAAACGGAAGCAGCGGCCGGGGACGAGACATCGGCAGCCGCTCTGACACAGGTGGCCGGTGCATACTTCGCCGAGGTCCCGCTGGACGCCATCAAGCCGAACCCCCGGCAGCCGCGTACGGTCTTCGACGAGGACGCGCTTGCCGAGCTGGTCACCTCCATCAAGGAGGTGGGCCTGCTCCAGCCGGTGGTGGTCCGTCAGACGGGCCCGGAGGCTTATGAGCTCATCATGGGCGAGCGCCGCTGGCGGGCCTCCCGTGAGGCCGGGCTGGAGAAGATCCCCGCCATCGTCCGGGAAACCGAGGACGAGAAGCTGCTTCTCGACGCGCTCCTGGAGAACCTCCACCGGGCACAGCTCAACCCGCTGGAAGAGGCAGCCGCCTACGACCAGTTGCTGAAGGACTTCAAGTGCACGCATGACGAGCTGGCGGACCGGATCGGCCGTTCGCGGCCGCAGGTCTCCAACACCCTGCGCCTGCTGAATCTCTCGCCCTCGGTGCAGAACCGCCTTGCGGCAGGGGTGCTCTCCGCGGGGCACGCCCGTGCCCTGCTCTCCGTGGAGGATTCCGAGGAGCAGGACCACCTGGCACGCCGCATCGTGGCGGAGGGGCTGTCGGTGCGCACGGTCGAGGAGATCGTGAAGCTGATGGGGTCGGAGCCCAAGAACGCGAGCAAGACCAAGGGGCCCCGCGCGGGCGCCCGGGTCTCTCCCGCACTGACCGGACTCGCCTCCCGGCTGTCCGATCGCTTCGAGACCCGGGTGAAGGTCGACCTGGGCCAGAAGAAGGGCAAGATCGTGGTCGAGTTCGCCTCGATGGACGATCTGGAGCGAATCCTCGGCACGCTCGCCCCCGGTGAGGGGCCTGTCCTGGGGCAGACCCTGGCCGAGGAGAAGAACACGGAAGAGTGAGCTGACATCGCCGGCTTCAGGGCGGGCCGTGTTTCGGAGTCCATACCGGAACACGGCCCGCCCTTTGCTTTCCGGCGGTACCCGTGCCCGTAAAGGGTGGATACGATGCGTTCGGGTATGGCACGCATCCATGTGGAGACACCTCACACCGAGGAGAGGGCCATGCAATCGGTGAGCCGCATCGGACTGCTGGCGGCGGGGTTCGGCCTCGCGGCCGTCGGAGGATTCGTCGGCGGGCTGCTCAGGGAGCAGACGGCACTGGCGGGGCTCCGTGGTGTGGCAGGCGAGAGAAGTGAGGACCTGGTTCCATGGGCCGTCGGCTCGTACCGCTCACGCTGGACAACCTTCCGGATCTCCCCAAGCGTTGCCGCTCCTGCGTCTTCTGGGAGCTCGACCCCGTCAGCGGCGAGGCCGCGGTAAAAGCGGGGCGCCCCGAGCTGGAGAAGGAAGCCTGGATCTCGGCGGTACTGCTGGAGTGGGGCTCCTGCGGGCGGGTCGTCTATGTCGACGAGGTGCCGGTGGGTTTCGTGATGTACGCCCCGCCGGCCTATGTGCCGCGCTCCACGGCCTTCCCCACCAGCCCGGTGTCCGCGGATGCGGTGCAGCTGCTGACCGCGTGGCTGATTCCCGGATACCAGGGGCAGGGGTTGGGGCGGGTGATGGTCCAGACGGTCGCCAAGGACCTCATCCAGCGCGGCTTCAAGGCCATCGAGGCATTCGGTGATGCCCGCTGGACCGAGCCGGCGTGTGTGCTGCCGGCGGATCATCTCCTCGCGGTGGGCTTCAAGACCGTACGGCCGCATCCGCGCTTCCCGCGACTGCGCCTGGAGCTGCGGACCACGATGTCCTGGAAGGAAGACGTCGAGCTGGCACTGGACCGTTTGCTGGGAGCCGTCCAGAAGGAACCCGCGCTGCGGCCGCTGTGAGGCGGACCGTTTCACGTGAAACATGGAACGGGCCCGTCCCCCATCAGGGGGCGGGCCCGTTTCACGTGAAACAAGGGCAGGACTCAGGCGAGGAAGTCCGCCAGGTCGCGCTCGATCGCGGCCTTCGGCTTGGCGCCGACGATGGTCTTCACAACCTCGCCGCCCTGGTAGACGTTCATGGTCGGGATCGACATGACGCCGTACTTGGCGGTGGTCGCCGGGTTCTCGTCGGTGTTCAGCTTGGCGATGACGATCTCGTCATGCTCGGCGGCAATGGCCTCCAGGGACGGGGCGACCTGGCGGCACGGGCCGCACCAGGTGGCCCAGAAGTCCACGAGGACGGGCTTGTCGCTCTTGAGGACGACCTCTTCGAAGTTGTCGTCCGTGACGGTCACCGTGGCGCCGGCCATGGCAGTCTCCTTTATGGGGTGGGTGGTGATAACGCGGGGGGTGCGCAGGTCAGACGGAGGCGATCTTCTCGGGCTCGGCGGCCACTTCACCGTCCTGCTGCGCGGCGAGGAACCGCTCGGCGTCGAGGGCGGCGGAGCAGCCCGTGCCCGCCGCGGTGATCGCCTGGCGGTAGGTGTGGTCGACCACGTCGCCGGCGGCGAAGACACCCGACAGGTTCGTACGCGTGCTGGGCGCGTCGACCTTGAGGTAGCCGTCGTCGTCGAGCTTCAGCTGGCCCTTGAACAGCTCGGTCCGCGGGTCGTGGCCGATCGCGATGAACAGGCCCGTCACGGGGAGCTCGGCGGTCTCGTCGGTCTTGACGTTGCGCAGCGTCAGGCTCGCGAGCTTGTTGTCGCCGTGGATCTCGGCGACCTCGCTGTCCCAGATGAACTTGATCTTCGGGTCGGCGAAGGCGCGCTCCTGCATGGCCTTGCTGGCACGCAGCGCGTCGCGGCGGTGGATGACCGTGACGGACTTGGCGAAGCGGGAGAGGAAGGTGGCCTCCTCCAGCGCGGTGTCGCCGCCGCCGACGACGGCGATGTCCTGGTCCTTGAAGAAGAACCCGTCACAGGTGGCGCACCAGGAGACGCCGCGGCCGGACAACTCGTCCTCACGGGGCAGGCCGAGCTTGCGGTGCTGGGAGCCGGTGCTGACGATGACCGACTTCGCACGGTGCACGGTGCCCGCAGAGTCGGTGACGGTCTTGATCTCCTCGGAGAGATCCACCGCGACGACGTCGTCCGGCACAAGCTCGGCGCCGAAGCGCTCCGCCTGGGCGCGCATGTTGTCCATGAGGTCCGGCCCCATGATGCCCTCGCGGAAGCCGGGGAAGTTCTCCACGTCGGTGGTGTTCATCAGCGCGCCTCCGGCGGTGACGGCACCTTCGAAGACCAGCGGCTTCAGGGACGCGCGGGCGGTGTAGAGCGCTGCGGTGTAGCCCGCGGGCCCGGAGCCGATGATGATCACGTTGCGGACGTCGCTCACGGGTGTCTTCCTTGTCTCTGCCGACTGCTTGCTGGGGCTCTCGGAACTCTCACCCCACCCAACGGATCCTACGGGGCGAGCATTCCCGGAGTGTCACAGCGCACTACCCGTCGTTCAGTCTCGCTGGTACGAGTGCGACAGCAGAACCTTTCCGGGGCTCGGCGGCGTGGCGGAGACACACGAGGAAGCGACCACATAGGCCGAGACGCGCTGTGCATTCGCCGGGTCCGGCAGCACGACGACGTAGGCGTCCTTGCCCTGATAGCGGGTGTGGCTGGAGGCGAGCGGCGCTTCCGGTCGCCCGATGCCCAGACGGACACACGACGGAATGGTGTCGGCGGAGCCCCGCAGCGGCGTTTCGGGGGAGCTGCGGGCACCGATGCCCGGAGACTTGTGCGGGCCCTTCGAGGCGAGCATGGCCTGGACACGTGGGCCGAGACTCGCGGCGGTCAGCTCGCCCGGAGCCCCTGTGGCCTTCTCTGTGGTGGCCGTGGGCCGGTTCGGCCGCTCTGCCTGCGTGCCGTCCAGGGCGGCGTTCTGGATGAGCAGACCGCCGAAGCTGAGGACCGCCGCGGCGGCCGCGGTGCCCAGCAGGACCCGGGGCCAGCGCCGCGCGCGGGAGGCGCGGCCGTGCGGTGTCTGGCGGCCCGGCCCCGTAGCGCCCCGAGGCCGCCCGGCGGGCCGAGAGACCGGGGCCGGGTGGCCGGGAGCCTCGACATCGGTTTCACGTGAAACGGAGACCGGGGTGGTGGCTGTTACACGTGAAACATGGCCTCCGGCCCCTGCGGTGGTGCGGTCCAGCAGCGCCTCAGCAGCGAGAGCGGCATCGATACGCCCGGCAACATCGGCCGGCATGCGTGTCGGGCCCGGCAGCGTGCCGAGCAGGCCCCGGATCTCTTCCAGGGAGGCGTAGACGTCGTCGCACAGCGCGCACGTGGCGAGGTGGTCGCGCAAATCCGCGGTGCGGGAGGGGGAGAGCAGCCCATCCGTGAGATCGGAGATCTCGGAGACCTCCGGGTGCTCATCCGTGCCGGTCGTCGACGTCACGCTCGCCCACCTCCGCCCTTCACGGCACCTGAGTCCTTGGGTCCTGCCGTCGGTGGGACGGATGTCCCCTGCGCCCGGTTCCTTCCCCGGCTCGCGGGTTCGCTACCCCCGCCATCAGCGCGCAGATGGGTGACCAAGGGAAGGAGTCGGGCACGGCCTCGTGCGCAGCGGCTTTTCACCGTTCCGGTCGGGATGTCGAGGATCTCGGCGGCCTCCGCCACCGGATAGCCCTGCATATCGACGAGGACCAGCGCGGCACGCTGCTCCTCGGGCAGGGTGCGCAGCGCGCGGAACAGCTCGCGGTGGAGGTCTTGGCGCTCAGCGGGAGCCTCCGCGGATTCCTCGGGTTCGAGGAGCTGCTCCAGCCGCTCGGTTTCGGCGACCGGTGAGGTGCGCCGGGAGGCGGCCTTGCGGGCCCGGTCCAGGCAGGCGTTGACGGTGATGCGGTGCAGCCAGGTCGTCACGGCGGACTGGCCGCGGAAGGTGTGGGCGGCGCGATAGGCGGAGACCAGCGCGTCCTGCACGGCGTCGGCGGCTTCCTCGCGGTCACCGAGGGTGCGCAATGCCACGGCCCAGAGCCGGTCGCGGTGCCGCCGAACGATCTCCCCGAAGGCATCGGGGTCGCCCTTTACATGCAGCGCAAGGAGATCGGCGTCGGTTGGTGTCGAAGCCTTGTCGCTGTCGGTGGACACGGGCCCCCCGGCCGTAGCTGCCTGATCTCGGTCCCATTGAAGCCCGCCAGGTCAGGAAAGTAAATGCGGGGCTTCGGCCAGATATCCGGCCGGAGCCCCGCTCACTGTCCGCGACGGCGGTTGCGTTCGCCGCCTGGTCAGTTGGCGAACGTCACCTCAGTCACACCCTGCTTGTATCCGGCGTCGCTGAACTCGTCGCCCGGCGCGTAGGGCATCGCGGTGATCCACGCGACGACGTAGCGGGCCTTCGCCGGCTGCTTCAGATTGACCTTCGCGCTCGATCCCGAGGACTGGCCCGACCCGAGCTTCTGCATCGAGCTCAGCGGCTCGGACGGGGACAGCGAATCGGCCGCGTACAGCGTCACGGTGGTGTGATCACCGATGTAGTGCAGCCCGATCGACGCGCTGCTTATCTGCTGCTTCGAACCGAGGTCGAAGACGAGGCCGACGCCCTTCTTGTAGGCCGGATTGAGATCCGGGCCCTCGCGGTAGCTCTTGCTGCGCCAGTACGTGCCGGCATTCCCGTCGTGTGTGTACTGCGCCTGGTCGGCGTGCTGCGGCTGGCCGTCCGGGTAGTACTCGACAGCGTCCGCGATCTTGATCGGCTTGCCGCCCGGCTTCTTGTCGCTGCCCCCGCTCGTGTGCGAGTTACCGGGGTCGTCCTGGTCCTTCTCCCGCTTCAGCAGCGTGTCCGCCAGCTGCCAGCTGCCCAGCCCCAGAGCGGCGATGAGCAGCGCGGAAACGGACCACTTCAGCGCCCGGCCGGTACGGCTCTGCAGCGGCGGCGGAGGCGTGGGGACCGGCTGCGTGGCCAGGCCGGACGGCCGGCTGTGCGTCGCCGGCTGCCGGTAGCTGCCCTGCTGGTAGCCCGTGCGCTGGTATGGCGGCGGGGTGCTGAACGCGGTCTCCGGGGGCCGGATGCGCGGCATGGCCGCAACGGCCTTGGCCAGCTCCTCCGGGGTGGTGCAGGGCTGCTCCTGACGGGACGCCGTGGCGCCGTCGTTGATCAGCGCGCGCATCGCGAGCTCGGACAGCCCGCGGTGGACGCCGGCGCGCACCTGGTCGGGCGCGATCAGCCCGACGCCCTTGGGCAGGCCGGTCAGGCCGTGGGCGTCGTTCTCGTAGGGCCAGCGCTGGGTCAGCGCGGCGTACAGCAGGGCCCCGATCGCCTCGGTGTCCGTGCGCTGCGGGTGCTCGCAGGTGATGCCGCGCAGTGCCGCCATGACGGCCAGACCGCGGATGCGGTACTGCCCGGATTCCGTGCGCAGCACCGAGCCGGGGGTGATCCGCAGGTGGGCCAGGCCCTCGCGGTGCGCGGCGGCCATGGCCTGGGAGACCTGGCTGACGAGCTGGTAGGCGTCGTGCGGCTCCAGCGGACCGTTGGCGAGCACGGTGGTCAGCTCGGTGGCGTCCGGCAGCCACTCGTGGACGACGTAGACGAGGTCGTTCTCCTCGACGGCGTCGAGGACCTGGACGAACCGGGGGTCGCCGAGCAACGCCGAGGAACGGGCGGCGGAGAGCACCGGCCGGGCTCGGGGATGGTCGGCGGGCAGGATGTGCACGCCGACGGCCCGGCGCAGCTTCTCGTCGACCGCACGCCAGCTGCTGAAGCCGTCCAGACGGGTGACGCACTCTTCGAGGCGGTAGCGTCTGGCGAGCTTGTGGCCGCTGTGCAGCTCCGGTGGCTGGGCCTCGGCCGCCTCGGCACGCTGCTCCTCGGCGCGTGCGGCGTCCTTTTCCCCGCCGGATACCTTCTCGGCCTTAGCACCGTCGTCCGTGGCCTTGCCCGCCTTGGCGGTCAGCGGTTCCTCACCGCTCGTGTCGGCCACGTCGACGGCAGCCGTGCTCCGTTCCGCCACCGTCGTTCCTGCCTCCCCATCCGTTGCAGGCTCAATGAGCCAAGACAATTGTGCCCACAGTCCGCCACTATGCACGACACACGGTGGCAGTCGATGGTTGTGCTCAATCAACGCCCAAGCTTTGACCGGACCATGCCGACCAGGGCGTTCATTTCCTCGATGCGCATTTTGCGTGCGGCCAGGTAGAACACGGCCAGCAGTGCGGCGGCACCGGCGACCAGGGCGGCCAGTGACCCGACGAAACCGCTGCCGAGCATCTGCATGATGGCGTACACCACGGCTCCGGAGATGATCGTGGCCGGGATGCTGGCACCGGCCAGCCGCGCGTAGGTCCGCACGACGTGAGCGGTGTCGAGATCCCCGTCCATGCGCTTGCCCAGGCGCCGCCAGGCCACGCCCACGCCGATGATGTAGGCCAGGCCGTAGGAGGCCGCCATGCCGACGACGGCCCAGCGCGCGGGCAGGATCAGGAAGCAGAGGCCGGAGGCCGCGGCGTTGACGGCCGCGACGATCACCGTGTTGTAGAAGGGCGTGCGGGTGTCCTCGTACGCGTAGAAGGCGCGCAGGACGACGTACTGCACCGAGAACGGGATCAGGCCGATGCCGAAGGCCATCAGCATGTAGCCCATCGGGATCCCGGCACCGGACGAGCCGTAGACCAGGGTGCACAGCGGGATGCCGAGGGAGAGGAAGCCGAAGGAGATCGGGACGATCGCGACGGCGGAGGTGCGCAGCCCCTGCGACATGTCGTCCCGGACGGCCCCGGTGTCACCGTCGTGGGCGGAGCGCGCCAGCCGCGGCAGCAGGGCCGCCATCACGGAGACCGTGATGATCGCCTGCGGCATGTTCCAGATCAGCTGGGCGCTGGCGTAGGAGATGAAGCCGGTGCCGGGGTGCCCCTGCCGGTCGGCGGTCTTGCCGGCCCAGGTGGAGAGCTGGGTGACGACCAGGACGCCGGCCTGGTTGGCGAGGACGAACAGCACGGTCCACTTGGCCAGCTTGGCGGCCTTGCCCAGCCCGTGGCCGCGCCAGTCGAAGCGCAGCCGGAGCTTGAAGTTGGCGTCGCGCAGGTACGGGATCATCGCCAGTGCCTGGACGACCAGCCCGAGCAGCGTGCCGATGCCCAGCAGCCGGATGCCCTCGTCGGGGATGGTGGTGACGCCGATGTGCGAGGTCTTCGCCGTGCCGTAGACCCAGATGAACAGGCCGAAGGTGGCGATCATGACGATGTTGTTGAGGACCGGGGTCCACATCATCGCGCCGAAGCGGCCGCGGGCGTTGAGGATCTGCCCCATCACCACGTGCAGACCCATGAAGAAGATCGTGGGGACGCAGTAGCGGGTGAAGGCGACGGCGACTTCGTTGGCCGCCGGGTCCCGTGAGATGTCGAACGAGACGAGTTTCACCAGGAGGGGCGCGGCGAACACCGCCAGCACCGTCAGCACGCCGAGGACCACGATGACCAGCGTCAGCAGCCGGTTGGCGTACGCCTCGCCGCCGTCGTCGTCCTCCTTCATGGCTCGCACCAACTGCGGGACGAACACGGAGTTCAGACCGCCGCCGATGGTCAGGATGAAGATCATCGTCGGGAGCTGGTAGGCGACCTGCCAGGAGTCACCGAGCACCGCACCGCCGAGCGCCGCGACGATCAGCGCGGAGCGGATGAAACCCGTCAGACGGGAGACCATCGTGCCCGCGGCCATCACCGCACTGGACTTGAGCAGGCCGGAGGCACGGCCGCCGGAGGGCTTGGCGGCCGCCGCCACGGGGGCGGGCTCCGGCGTCGGCTGCGGCGGTACGACCTCCGGGCCGGGTGCCGTACCGGGCACGGCGGCACCGACGGGGGGACCGGCCGGGGCCGGGCGCTGGGAGTCGTAGGGCTGCTGGTCGCGGTAGAGGTGCGCGAAGGCGTCGGGCTCCGGGTGTCCGTCCCCGGCCTGGCTCCTCAGCTCGTCGACGCCCAGCAACTGCGTCGTCGGGGTGTCCTCGCCGTACGGGGCGTTGTGGGCCGGGCCCTGCGGGCCGCGCGGCGGGGCCGAGGCCCACTGCTGCGGGTCGGGCGCCTGCCGGCCTGCAGCGGGCTGCTGGTACTGCGGGGGGCCGACGTGGCCCGGCGGCGGGGGCGGCTGCCCGGCGCGGTCGTAGCGCGCCTCGGTCACCGGGTCCTGGGCCGTCGGGTCCTGCGTGCGGTGCGGGTCGTGGCGGTAGGTGTCCTGCAGAAAGGGGTCCTGATCCGCTGGGAACTGGGGCGTCGCAGGGACCGGCCCCGTGGGGTCGCCATTGGCGCCCCGGCCCCGGTCACCGTCGTACGGCGCATTCATCGCTGCCCCACCTCATCCGTCGCCGGCCATCCGGCCCCGCCATATATCAACGGTCCACTTTCTCACCTGAGCCGGACGGGTCGGAGCTTTCCGAACCGGTGTCCGGCGTGGGGTCACTCGGCTGCTCGGGAGCGTCTCCGTCCGTGCCGCCGTTGTCTCCGTCCGTGTCCGTGCCGCCGTCGGAGCCGTCCTCGGCGGGCCGGTTCCCGGTCCGCTTGCGCTGGAGATAGATCCGTACGCCGGCCAGGACGAGCAGCAGCACACCGCCCGCGATGACGAGCATCACTGTGGCGGTGATCTCCGTGACGTTCACCTGGAACGTCATGGGCTCACCGTAGGGCTTTCCGTCCGCCGTGTAGAGCTGGGCGGTGACCCACGCGCGACCGTTGGCGTTGGCCGTGGTGTCGAACTTGAACGACTGGCTGTGCCCGCCGTCCACGGTGATCTGCTGGGACTTTCCCGCGTCCAGACGGTTGGGCTGGGACGAGGTCAGCTTCAGCGTCATGTTCTTGACGCCCTGGACCAGGTTGTTCTGGACCGTCACCGGAATCGTGGCGCTGCGCCCGGAGAGCGTGGCCTCCGACTTCTGGATCAGGTGGACCTTCTTGGTGAGCCCGTCGAGGTAGTTGCGCACCGAGTGACGGAACGCCGACGCGCCGGAGTCATGGCCCCGCCACTGCGTCGACATCTCGCGCATCATGGCGTTCCCGAACGGCGTCACCACCCGCTCCGGCTGGGCCAGGATGACCTGGAAGTCGTCCAGCTCGGCCTGGGTGCCCTGGATCTGCCGGAATGCCTCGGTGGGGAGTTCCTGCCT
This sequence comes from Streptomyces lydicus, assembly GCF_001729485.1. Classification (GTDB taxonomy): domain Bacteria; phylum Actinomycetota; class Actinomycetes; order Streptomycetales; family Streptomycetaceae; genus Streptomyces; species Streptomyces lydicus_D. The sequence continues at coordinate 8,186,050 of NZ_CP017157.1, read as the reverse complement.
GCGCAGCGAGGACGGGTAGGCGGCGCCGCTCGGCACGCTGCGGCTGGCGGCGGGATCGGGCTTGGCCTTGGCCGCGGCGCTGAGGTTCACCGACTGGGTCCAGCGGCCGGACTCCTCCAGCTCCCGCAGCGCGGTGGCCATCGCCTGGGCCTGGCTGACCGACGGCATGCGCTGTGGCGCGACGACGACGCTGCGCTGCCGGTCGGGGTCCTGGAGGCTGACCATCTGGGTCTGGGCGAGGAACTCCTGCACGGCGTGCGAGGAGCCCCCGGCCTTCGCCATGTCCCCTTCGAAGGCCCGGGAGAGCGTGGCGTCCGACACGATCGCGGTGTTGCCGCCGCCGATCGGGCGGGCCGCGGTCGGGGTGTAGGACAGCCGGCCGTTCTCGCGGAGGCTGTCGCTGCGGGTGATCACGTTGTGTGCGCCGGCCGAGGTGGCCACATCGACGACGGAGGAGTCGATCGCGCCGTCCGCGGGCCACGCGAAGTCTGTGCGCGGCTTCACACCGAGGATCGTGTCCACGGTCTTGTCGGCGAGGTCGGTGGCCGGGCCGAGGTGGCTGAGCGCGCTGGGCACGCCCTTGCCGTGGTGGGCCAGCGCGGCCAGATCGGGGTCGCCGAACGGCAGCGCGACGACCTCGTGCGTCTTGACCGCCTCTTCGAGGTCGTGCAGCCACTGCTTGGCGACCGCCTGGTTCTTGCCCATCGGGCCGTCCGGGCCGTTGACCCGGTACGACTTGGTCATCGCGTCGACGGTGGCGAGCAGGTCGGGGTCGATGACGAAGGTCACCGGCAGGTTCTTGCTGAGCGCGACCATCTGCTGCAGCCGGCCGCCGGGGGCGAGCTCGGCCGCGAGGTCGTCATTGCGGAACACCGGGGTCTGCTGGGCGTCGGCGTCCGTCTCGGCGGTGAGGTGGGTGGAGGAGACCAGCGGCCACAGGTACGTGAGCTGCGTCTTCTTGCCGGCGTCCGCGGTCTGCCAGGGCAGGAACGTCCGGTCGATGCCGAGGACGTGCTCGGAGGGATCCGCCTGCGAACGCCCTGACAGTGAGATACCGAGCTGATACACACCGTCGTCGGAGAGATTGAGGTCCTTGGCCGGGACGCTGAGGCTGAAGGGGCGGCTGACGCCGGGCTCCAGCTTGTCGATCTTCTCCTTGTGTCCCTTGACCTCGGGGCCGTCCACCCCCGGCAGATAGCCGCTGGTGCGGTGCGACATCGCCTCGATGGCGCTCCGGCTGCCCAGGGCGTCGCCACGGTGCATGCCGACATGCGCGCCGGTGATCGTGCTGCGGCTGTCGTTGGTGAGGGTGCCGGAGACGGTGACCGTGTCGCCCTTGGTGGGCGTGGTGGGGGTCATCGAGTCGATGGTCACGTCGACCGAGTGGGAGTCGCCCGGGGCGGCCTGCGCGGCGGGAGCATGCGGCATCTGGAGCAGCCCCATGAGCAGGGGTGCTCCGGTGAGCAGTGTCACGGTCCTTCGCAGCCATCGACCACGCGGCCGTTCAGTCACCTGGAACCCTGCCGCCTCGGCCACGCGCTCGTCCGTCCCTCGTCGTCGTCAGTGGTCGTCGGAATGTGCGTCCACGAATGGTAACGAGGCCCGGCGCGCCTGAGTGCCGGGGACTGCTCCACATGATCGCGGAGCGGACGGCCCCGCGACCGTCCTGTCCCCTTTATTACGGGACGCCTCGTGCTGCGCGGCCACGTACCCTGTTCTGTTGTGCCGAACGCCAACAATGACCTCCCCACTCCGCACGCCGAGCGGACGCCGCAGTCGACGAACGCGCTGAACCATGTGCAGCGGCGCGCCGTGAGCGAACTGCTGCGGGTATCCCCCGTCGCGGATGATCTGGCCCGCCGATTCCAGGAGGCCGGGTTCACGCTTGCCCTGGTCGGCGGCTCGGTGCGGGATGCGCTGCTCGGCCGGCTCGGCAATGACCTGGATTTCACCACGGACGCTCGCCCCGAGGACGTCCTGAAGATCGTCCGGCCGTGGGCGGACGCGGTCTGGGAGGTCGGCATCGCCTTCGGCACGGTCGGTTGCAAGAAGGACTCGTTCGACATCGAGGTCACGACCTACCGTTCCGAGGCGTACGACCGCACCTCGCGCAAGCCCGAGGTGTCCTACGGCGACTCCATCGAGGACGACCTGGTCCGCCGGGACTTCACGGTGAACGCCATGGCGGTACTGCTGCCGGAGAAGGAGTTCGTCGATCCGCACGGCGGCCTGGAGGACCTGGCCGGCCGGGTGCTGCGGACGCCGGGGACGCCGGAGGAGTCGTTCTCGGACGACCCGCTGCGGATGATGCGTGCGGCCCGTTTCGCCGCTCAGCTGGACTTCGAGGTCGCCCCCGAGGTCGTCGCCGCGATGACGGCGATGTCGGACCGCATCGAGATCGTCTCCGCGGAGCGCGTACGGGACGAGCTGAACAAGCTGATCCTCGCGCCCTACCCGCGCAAGGGGCTGCGGCTGCTGGTCGACTCCGGCCTGGCCGACCGGGTCCTGCCCGAGCTGCCGGCCCTGCGGCTGGAGAGTGACGAGCATCACCGGCACAAGGACGTCTACGAGCACTCGCTGACCGTCCTGGAGCAGGCGATCGATCTCGAAGAGGACGAGCCCGATCTGGTGCTGCGCCTCGCGGCCCTGCTGCACGACATCGGTAAGCCCAGGACGCGCCGCTTCGAGAAGGACGGCCGGGTCTCGTTCCACCACCATGAGGTGGTCGGGGCAAAGATGACCAAGAAGCGCATGGCCGCACTGAAGTACTCGAACGACATGATCAAGGACGTCTCGCTGCTGGTGGAGCTGCATCTGCGCTTCCACGGTTATGGAACCGGCGAGTGGACGGACTCCGCGGTCCGCCGCTACGTGCGTGACGCCGGCCCGCAGCTGGAGCGGCTGCACAAGCTGACCCGTTCCGACTGCACCACCCGCAACAAGCGCAAGGCCGCTGCCCTGTCGCGCGCCTATGACGGGCTGGAAGAGCGCATCGCACGGCTGCAGGACCAGGAAGAGCTGGATGCCATCCGTCCGGACCTGGACGGCAACGACATCATGGAGATCCTGGGGCTCCGTCCGGGGCCTGAGGTCGGCAAGGCGTACAAGCAGATGCTGGAGCTCCGGCTGGAGCACGGCCCCATGGAGCGGGAAGCGGCGATCGCGGCTCTGAAGGAGTGGTGGGCCACGCAGGGCTGATGTTTCACGTGAAACGGGCGGTCGAGAGGCCGCCATGTTTCACGTGAAACATGGCACAGAAGGACGGCCGGGGCGGTGTTTCACGTGAAACACCGCCCCGGCCGTCTTCGGGCGGACGTGTGGCCCGCGTTACTTCGTGGGCGTCAGGCAGAGCACCATGGCGGTGTCGGCCCGCCTGCGACGGTGCACGGTCTTGACGTAGGCGTCCTCTCCGGCGGAGCAGACGGACGTGTCCGAGGTTCCGTTGTGCACCTGGGACACCTTGTACTGGGCATCACCGCCGCCGCAGTCGACCACTTCGAGACCGTCGTCGAGCGCGCTGCTGGACTTCTTCACGCAGTCGCCGGCCTCGGCGTTACCGGCGTCGTTCAGGCTGGTGAGCCAGAAGAACGCGAAGGAGCCCAGGACCAGGACGACTCCGATGGCCTTCAGAATCGACTTCGGCGAACGGTTCTTCGCGGGCTGCGGAGGGGGCCCGGGAGGCCCGCTCTGCATGTACGGCTGCGGCGGCGGCGCGGGGTAGCCCTGCTGCGGCTGCCCGTACGGAGCGTGCTGCGGCTGTCCGTACGGCGCCTGCGGCTGCTGCGGGTAGGCGTAGCCGGCCTGAGGCTGGCCGAAAGGGGCCTGGGGCGCGGGCGGTCCCGGTGGGTACGGGCCCTGACCGTAGGGCTGCTGTCCGTACGGTGGCTGACCGTAGGGGCCGGCGCCGGGCGGCGGCATGCTCATGGAACTCCCCCGATTTTGTTGTGTACAGGCTCGTGTTGGACGCCCGTAAGGTATCCGGTCCGGGTGACGCGCCGCGGAGCCGGTTCAACCGGGCCGCGAGCCGGCCGTACCTAACCCCGCCTGAACCGGACCAATGCGGCAGCGACCGCCGCGTAGAGCACGGTGACCGTGAGGAGCAGAGCGGTTGACCGGCCGTCGGGTGGCAGCATGAGGGCGGCGACCGCGGCGGCGCCCACGAAGGCCACGTTGAACAGCACGTCGTAGAGGGCGAAGATGCGGCCGCGGAAGGCGTCGTCGACCGACGACTGGACGACCGTGTCCGTGGAGATCTTGGTTCCCTGGGTGCCGAGACCGAGGACGAAGGCCGCTGCCAGCATCGGTCCCGGCTCGAAGAAGAGGCCGAGGGCCGGGACCAGTACCGCGCCCAGGGCCGCACAGCACGCGATCCAGCCGAAGGCGGTGAACCGCGCGACCGCCCACGGCGTGACCACGGCCGCCATGAAGAAGCCCGCGCCGGACACCAGGACGGTGATCCCGAGCAGGGCCAGACCCTCGGCCTCGGTGTCCGCCCAGGAGTACCGGCAGAGCATCAGCACCGAGACCGTCAGCGCGCCGTAGCAGAACCGGATCAGCGTCATCGCGGTCAGCGCACGGGCCGGAGTGCGCCGTTCGGCAAGGTGGCGCAGCCCCTCGACGAGACCTCGCACAGTGCTCAACAGGGCTTCGCCCAGCCGCGGTTGGAGACTTGTCGGGTCCGGCCCGAGCAGCTGGGGCGCCATCCGCAGCGCGGTGAGCGCCGAGCAGAAGTAGAGGGCCGCGGCGAGCAGCACGACGAACGTGTCCACATGCGGGCCGGCCAGCCGGACGGCGAAGGCGAGCCCGCCGCCGGCCGTGGCGGCGAGCGTGCCGGCCGTCGGGGCGAGGGAGTTGGCCATGACCAGCCGCGGTCCGCCGTCGACGACTCGTGGGAGGGCCGCGGAGAGCCCGGCCAGTACGAAGCGGTTCACCGCGGTCACCGCGAGGGCCGAGGCATAGAAGAGCCAGTCGGCCACCTTCCCGACGATCAGCGTCGCGGTCGCCAGAGCCAGCAACGCCCGCAGCAGGTTGCCGTACAGCAGGACCTGCCGACGCCGCCAGCGGTCGAGCAGCACGCCGGTGAACGGACCGAGGAGCGAGTACGGCAGCAGCAGGATCGCCATGGCCGAGGCGATGGCCGCGGGCGAGGTCTGCTTCTCGGGCGAGAAGACGACGAAGGCGGCGAGCGCGACCTGGAAGACGCCGTCAGCCGCCTGGGACAGAAGCCGTGCCGCAAGCAGCGACCGGAAGTCGCGTAGCCGGAGTAATACGCGGAGATCGCGCACAGCATGCATGAGGAACAGCCTCACACAGCCCGCAGGCCCCCGGGTGGAATACCCGGGGGCCTGCGAAGGGAGGTGGGGACGGGCGCCTCAGCGCTCGACCTCGCCGTTGATGAACTTCTCGACGTTCTCCCGGGCCTCGTCGTCGAAGTACTGCACCGGCGGCGACTTCATGAAGTACGAGGAGGCGGAGAGGATCGGGCCACCGATGCCCCGGTCCTTGGCGATCTTCGCGGCGCGCAGCGCGTCGATGATGACGCCCGCGGAGTTCGGGGAGTCCCAGACCTCGAGCTTGTACTCGAGGTTCAGCGGGACGTCGCCGAAGGCGCGGCCCTCGAGGCGGACGTACGCCCACTTGCGGTCGTCCAGCCAGGCCACGAAGTCCGAGGGACCGATGTGGACGTTGTCCTCGCCCAGCTCGCGGTCGCGGATCTGGGAGGTGACGGCCTGCGTCTTGGAGATCTTCTTGGACTCCAGGCGCTCACGCTCGAGCATGTTCTTGAAGTCCATGTTGCCGCCGACGTTCAGCTGCATCGTGCGGTCCAGGATGACGCCCCGGTCCTCGAAGAGCTTGGCCATCACGCGGTGCGTGATCGTGGCGCCCACCTGCGACTTGATGTCGTCACCGACGATCGGGACACCGGCCTCGGTGAACTTGTCCGCCCACTCCTTGGTGCCGGCGATGAAGACCGGGAGGGCGTTGACGAACGCGACCTTGGCGTCGATGGCGCACTGCGCGTAGTACTTCGCGGCGTCCTCGGAGCCCACAGGGAGGTAGCAGACCAGGACGTCGGCCTTGCTGTCCTTCAGGGCCTGGACGATGTCGACCGGGGCCTCGGTGGACTCCTCGATGGTCTGGCGGTAGTACTTGCCCAGCCCGTCGAGGGTGTGGCCGCGCTGGACCTGGACGCCGGCGTGCGGCACGTCGCAGATCTTGACGGTGTTGTTCTCGCTGGCGCCGATGGCGTCCGACAGGTCGAGGCCGACCTTCTTGGCGTCGACGTCGAAGGCGGCGACGAACTCGACGTCACGCACGTGGTAGTCGCCGAACTGCACGTGCATGAGGCCGGGCACACGGCTCTTCGGGTCGGCGTCCTTGTAGTACTCGACGCCCTGGACCAGCGAGGCGGCGCAGTTTCCCACGCCGACGATGGCTACGCGAACCGAACCCATTCCGGTTGCTCCCTGTGTTCTCGATGAGGCTCTGCGCGGCAGAACCTCATGTGGTGGTGTCATCGGACGGATCCGGCCGGGAACCACCCCGGTGCCGGGGCAGGCCGCCCGTATCTCCTGACTGGTTCTTCTTGTGCTGCGCTGCGGGACCCGGCGCGCGCTGATCGCGCCCGGCGCGTTCGCTCTCGATGAGCTCGTTCAACCAACGGACTTCACGCTCCACGGACTCCATGCCGTGGCGTTGCAGTTCGAGGGTGTAGTCGTCCAGCCGCTCGCGGGACCTGGCCAACGAGGTACGCATCTTCTCCAGGCGCTCCTCCAGCCGGCTGCGGCGGCCCTCCAGCACGCGCATCCGTACGTCCCGCGACGTCTGGCCGAAGAACGCGAAGCGGACGCCGAAGTGCTCGTCCTCCCACGCATCCGGACCGGAGTGGGCGAGCAGTTCCTCGAAGTGCTCTTTGCCCGCTGCGGTCAATCGGTAGACGATCTTGGCTCGGCGCCCCGTCAGAGCCGCGGCGGAAGCACCGTCCGGGGCGCTGTCCGTCTCCTCGACGAGCCAGCCGTTCGCGACCAGCGCCTTGAGGCACGGATAGAGGGTGCCGTAGCTGAACGCACGGAAGACCCCGAGCGAAGTGTTGAGCCGTTTTCGCAGCTCGTAGCCGTGCATCGGGGACTCGCGGAGCAGACCCAGAACGGCGAATTCGAGGATGCCGGAGCGTCTGCTCATCCTTCGCCTCCCTGGACCGGTGCGTTCTTTATGCCGTGCTGATGTATCGATTCGATACATCCAGACGATAGAACGGCCACCTGGGCGGAACAAGCGGGGTGACGGTGAACGGCGTCACATCACCAATTCATACGAGCCGAGCTGACTGATTTGGAGTGAATTTCAACGCTGGGCAGGTTTTGGCCGTGCGTAGTCTGTGCGGCATGCAGACTGCCGGGAACCGTGGGCCGATATCTGGCGTCCCCGTCCTCGGTGTATTGCGGCCCACGGCTCTGGCGTGGTCCGTGCATCGGGGGGACCTGAAGACAACTGCCGCCTTCAGGCGACGAGATAGCGCGCCTGCCCGAGGAGTATCCGTTCCATGAGCGAGCACCGTCGCAAACCGCCGCAACCGCAGAGTGGCGGACGTGCCGCGGCCCGACGCGCCGCACAGCAGCCATCGGGGCGTCGTGCTGCGCCTTCGCGTGGCTCCGCCGCCGATCACACCCCTTATCCCGATTCCGATCCGTCCGGGCAGGATTTCCGGCCGGGCGGGCGCGCGGAAGCCCGTAGAGCCGCGCAGCGTGGCGGCCGTCGCCGGACGTCCGACGCTGCGGCGATGGGTGCCGGGGGCGGCGCCGGCGGCCGCGGTGGCGGCGGCCGCGGCGGCGGTGGAGGCGGTGGCCCCGAGGGCGGCCGCGGGCGCGGACGGGGCAGCGGCAAGCCCGCCAAGCGTCGTCTGATCGATTACCCGCGGGCCAACCGTGTCGGCTGGCGGCGTTTCGTACCGTCCTGGAAGCAGGTCGCCAGCCTGTGCATCGGGTTCGCCGGTCTGATCGTGGGTGTCTCCGGTGTGGCGCTGGCGCTCGTGAACGTGCCCAACGAGAGCGACGCCGCCAAGTCGCAGAACAACGTCTACCTCTGGGCCAACGGCAAGATCATGGCTCGTGACGGTGAGACGAACCGGCAGAACGTCAACATAAACGAAATCCCGAAGTCCATGCAGAATGCAGCGATCTCCGCGGAGAACGCTTCCTTCCGCACGGACTCGGGTGTGGACCCGATGGGTATCGCCCGCGCCGTGCTGAACATGGCCCGGGGCGGCGAGACCCAGGGTGGCTCGACCATCACGCAGCAGTACGTGAAGAACGCGATGCTGAGCCAGGAGCAGACCCTTGACCGCAAGTTCAAGGAGCTGTTCATCGCGATCAAGGTCGGCTGGTCCAAGACCAAGAACGAGATCCTCCAGGGGTACCTCAACACCAGCTACTACGGTCGTGGTGCCTACGGCATCCAGGCGGCGGCGCAGGCGTACTACGGCAAGGACGCGAAGAAGCTGACGCCGGACGAGGGCGCCTTCCTCGCGACCGTGCTGAAGGGCGCGAACCTCTACGACCCCGCGGGCGGCACCGGTCCCGGGGCCACGAAGGCGGAGAACACCCAGCGGGCCAAGGCGCGGTGGTCCTGGATCCTGGACCGTGAGGTCGCCAACAACCTCATGCCGAAGGCGCAGCGGGCCAAGTACACCAAGTTCCCGATGCCCAAGCCGCCCAAGCCGGTGGCCAACAAGAGCGGCCAGATCGGCTACTTGATGGATGTCGCGAAGAAGTACGTGCTGAAGCACGCGCACATCACGGAGCCCCGGTTCGACAAGGGCGGCTACACGATCCGGACGACCTTCGACGAGAAGAAGACCAAGCAGCTCACCGAGGCGGTCAAGAAGGTCGACAAGCGGTACATCGATCCCAAGAAGCGCGCGAAGGACAAATACGTCCAGTTCGGTGGTGCTTCCGTGGTGCCGGGCGACGGCAAGATCGTCGCGTTGTACGGCGGTGAGGGCTACGACAAGGGTCACTTCAGCAACAACGCCGACACCTTCGGTGTGCCGGTCGGCTCGACCTGGAAGCCGTTCGTGCTCGCCGCGGCGATGAAGTACGGCACGCCCCAGACACGTCCCCAGGGCCTGTCTCCGGACAGCCGCTACAACGGCAACGACCACCTCAAGGTGAAGGACGCCGCGGGGAACTACGTACTGAAGCGGGACAACTCGCCCTTCTACCAGGAGAACGAGAGCAACCACCGCTGGGGCTACATCAGCCTGGTCAAGGCGATGGAGCAGTCCGTGAACACGCCGTTCGTCCAGCTGGGCATGGACGTGGGCATGGACAAGGTCCGGGACATGGCGCAGGCCGCCGGTATCTCGGAGGCCAGCTTCGACAAGAACCTCAACCCGTCCTTCGCACTGGGCACCTCCACCCCGAGCGCGATCCGTATGGCCGACGCCTACGCGACGTTCGCCGACTCGGGGACGAAGGTGGAGCCGTACTCGGTGACCAAGGTGACGTCCGAGGGCGTGGACCTGCCGGGCTTCGACAGGCCGAAGCAGGAGACGGCGATGGACTCCAACATCGCCAACAACGTGACCAAGGTGCTGCAGAACGTCATCCAGAACGGCACCGCGAAGGAAGCCCGGCGGCTGGGTATGCCGGCGGCGGGCAAGACCGGCACCACCGACGAGAACAAGTCGGCCTGGTTCGTCGGCTACACCAAGCAGCTCTCGACGGCCATCACGATGTTCCGTGAGGACGCGCAGAACCCGCGTCAGCTCTCCATGAACGGCGTCGGTGGCTTCGACTCGATCCACGGTGGTGCGCTGCCCACCGAGGTGTGGACCGAGTACATGCTGCAGGCCATGAACGGCGTGAGCCCGGAGCAGTTCCCGGCGGCCATCCCGATCGGGCAGAAGGGGGACGAGGCCGGAATGCCGTCTCCGACGCCGACGCCCACGCCGTCGGACACTCCGTCGCAGACGCCGTCGAGCTCTCCCAGCGATTCGCCCTCCCCGACGAACTCTCCGAGCCCGAACCCGACCGACACCTGTTCCCCGTGGGACGTCAACTGCCGGAACACCGGTGGGACGGGCAACACCGGAGGCAACGGCAACGGAGGAGGGAACGGCGGACCGGGTGGCGGACCGGGCGGCGGCCCCGGCGGCACGAGTCCGACGCCCAACCCGACGGACGCGAACGGTGGCGGCGGCATCTTCGGAGGGCCCACCGGCTAGGACCGTCGACCGTTTCACGTGAAACGTTGACGCGTTTCACGTGAAACACGGCGCCACGAAGCCCCCGTCCCGCTTGACCGGACGGGGGCTTCGCCACGTTCTGCGCGGGGCCGTACGGCAGGATGGGGCCATGACGAGCGCGCGACAGGACGAGCCGGTACGGCCGACGAAGCGGGACGAGGTGGCAGCGGCCGGCAGTGAGCTCGTCGGTGGGCCGATCGGCCGGCGCGCCCTGCTCGGCACGCACTGGCTGACGCCGGTGCGGATCATCGCTCTCGTCGCCATCGGGATGTTCGCGCTCGGCATGGTGCAGAAACTGCCCTGCTACAACGGTGGCTGGTTCTTCGGCGCGACGAGCCAGTACACCCACGCCTGCTACTCCGACATCCCGCACCTGTACGCGGGCCGGGGCTTCGCCGACGGGCTGATCCCGTACTTCGACCGGCTGCCCGGGGACATGGAGTACCTCGAATACCCCGTCCTGACCGGCGTCTTCATGGAGGTGGCCTCCTGGGTGACGCCGCACGGCGGCGACCTCCAGTCCCGTGAACAGGTCTATTGGCTGGTCAACGCCGGCATGCTGATGATCTGCGCGGCCGTCATCGCGGTGTGCGTCGCCCGGACCCACCGGCGGCGCCCCTGGGACGGCCTCCTCGTCGCTCTGGCGCCTGCCGCCGCCCTCACCGCCACCATCAACTGGGACCTGCTGGCGGTCGCCCTGACCGCCGCCGGGATGCTCATGTGGTCCCGCAGCCGGCCGCTGGCGGCCGGTGTCCTGATCGGGCTGGCGACCGCGGCGAAGCTGTACCCGGTGCTGTTGCTCGGCCCGCTGCTGGTGTTGTGCTGGCGCGCCGGCGCCTGGCGGGCGTACGGGAAGGTGGTGGCCGGAGCCGTGGTGTCCTGGCTGGTGGTGAACCTGCCGGTGATGATCACGCATGATGCGACGGGGTTCCACATCCGGGAGGGCTGGGCGAAGTTCTACACCTTCAGCCAGGAACGGCCCATCGACTTCGGGTCGGTCTGGCTGCTGATCTCGCAGCGCACCGGGAATCCCCTGGAGAACGCCAACACCTACGCCACGCTGCTGATGATCCTCGGCTGCGGCGCGATCGGGCTGCTCACCCTCTACTCCCCGCGCCGGCCGCGGTTCGCCCAGCTCGCCTTCCTCGTCGTGGCGCTGTTCATCCTCACCAACAAGGTCTACTCGCCGCAGTACGTCCTGTGGCTCACCCCGCTGGCCGCGCTGGCCCGGCCGCGCTGGCGGGACTTCCTGGTCTGGCAGACCTGCGAGGTCATGTACTTCCTCGGCATCTGGATGTACCTCGCCTACACCGGCAACGGGGACAAGCACCAGGGACTGCCGACGGAGGGCTATCAATTCGCCATCGCGCTGCACCTCTTGGGCACGCTGTACCTGTGCGCAGTGGTCGTGCGCGACATCCTGATGCCCGAGCGCGACGTGGTCCGCAGGGACGGCGACGACGACCCCTCGGGCGGGGTCCTGGACCGCAGCCCCGATGTCTTCGTGCTCGGACGGGCTTACCACCCGCCCCGGCACGCGGTGCACTTCGAGAAGGTGCCGCCGGTGCGCTGGGGCGCCGTACGGGAGTGAGCCGGCAGTCACGGCATACACAGCGGGCCCGGTGCCGCAGAGGAGATCTGCGGCACCGGGCCCGTGTGCTGTGCGGAGCTCGGTAGCGGCGGCTCAGCGGTCCACGAGGCGGTCGAACTGGGTCGTGGTGTGCCGCAGATGGGCCACCAGCTCCTCGCCGACCTGCGGCTGCGGCGCGTCCCCCGGCACGAACAGGATCGACACCTGCATGTGCGGGGGCTCGGCGAACCAGCGCTGCTTCCCGGCCCAGACGTATGGCGCGAGGTTGCGGTTGACGGTCGCCAGACCGGCCCGGGCCACGCCCTTGGCGCGCGGCATCACTCCGTGCAGTGCCTTGGGCGACTCCAGGCCGACGCCGTGCGAGGTACCGCCGGCCACCACCACGAGGTAGCCGTCGGAGGCCGCCTTCTGCTGCCGGTAGCCGAAGCGCTCGCCCTTGGCGACCCGGGTCACGTCGAGCACCGAGCCGCGGTACTCGGTGGCCTCGTGGTCGCCGAGCCACAGCCGGGTACCGATCCGTGCGCGGAAGCGGGTCTGCGGGAACTGCTGCTGCAGACGGGCCAGTTCGTTGGCCTTGAGGTGGCTGACGAACATGGTGTGCAGCGGGAGACGGGCGTTGCGCAGCTGGTCCATCCAGCCGATGACCTCGTCGACGGCGTCGGAGCCGTCGGCGCGGTCGAGCGGCAGATGCATCGCGAAGCCTTCGAGCCGTACGTCCTCGATGGCGGCGGCCAGCTTCGGCAGGTCCTCCGGCTTCACGCCGTGGCGCTTCATGCTGCTCATGACCTCGATGACGACCCGGGCGCCGACCAGGCCGCCCACGCCCTCGACCGAGGAGACCGAACGGATCGCCCGGTCCGGCAGTGGCACCGGCTCCTCGCCGTGCCGGAACGGCGTCAGGACGAGCAGGTCACCGCTGAAGAAGTCCTTGATGCGGGCCGCCTCGTAGGTCGTGCCGACCGCGAGGATGTCGGCACCCAGGCGGGTGGCCTCTTCGGCGAGGCGCTCGTGGCCGAAGCCGTAACCGTTGCCTTTGCAGACCGGGACCAGCCCGGGGAACTGCTGGAGAACGCTCTGCTGATGCGCCCGCCAGCGCGCGGTGTCGACGTAGAGGGTGAGCGCCATGGCCGGGCCCGGAACCTTTCTCGTGGCTGGGGTGTGTCAGGAGTACGGACGGTGCGGTGGAGTGGTCAGCGACGCGACATGTAGATGTCGAGCGCCTTGTGCAGCAGCTTGTTGAGCGGGAAATCCCACTCCCCGAGGTACTCAGCTGCCTGCCCGCCCGTGCCCACCTTGAACTGGATCAGGCCGAAGAGGTGGTCGTTCTCGTCCAGCGAGTCACTGATGCCACGGAGGTCGTAGACCGAGGCACCGAGCGCGTAGGCGTCCTGCAGCATCCGCCACTGCATCGCGTTCGAGGGACGGACCTCACGGCCGATGTTGTCCGAGGCGCCGTAGGAGTACCAGACGTGGCCGCCGACGACGAGCATCGTCGCCGCCGAGAGGTTCACGCCGTCGTGGCGGGCGAAGTAGAGCCGCATGCGGTTGGGGTCCTCGGAATTGAGGGCCGTCCACATGCGCTGGAAGTAGCCGAGCGGCCGCGGACGGAACCGGTCCCGCTCCGCGGTGATCTCGTAGAGCCGCTGCCACTCCGCGAGGTCCTCGTAGCCGCCCTGGACGACCTCGACGCCGGCCTTCTCGGCCTTCTTGATGTTGCGGCGCCACAGCTGGTTGAAGCCCTTGTGGACCTCTTCCAGCGAGCGGTCGGCCAGCGGCACCTGGAAGACGTAGCGGGGCTGCACGTCGCCGAAGCCGGCGCCGCCGTCCTCGCCCTGCTGCCAGCCCATGCGGCGCAGCCGGTCGGCCACCTCGAAGGCGCGCGGCTCGATGTGCGTCGCCTCGACGTCCCGCAGCCGCTTCACGTCCGGGCTCTGGATGCCGGACTTGATCGCCGCGGAGTCCCAGCGCCGGATGACGACCGGCGGGCCCATCTTCACGGAGAACGCACCCTGCTGCTTGAGGTGGCTGAGCATCGGCTGCAGCCAGTCCTCCAGGTTCGGCGCGTACCAGTTGATGACCGGGCCCTCGGGCAGGTACGCGAGGTACCGCTTGATCTTGGGCAGCTGGCGGTAGAGGACCAGGCCGGCGCCGACCATCTGGCCGCTCGGGTCGAACCAGCCCAGGCTTTCCGCACGCCATTCGGCCTTGACGTCCGCCCAGGCCGGAACCTGCATGTGGCTCGCCGCGGGCAGGCTCTGGATGTATGCCAGATGCTGCTCTCGACTGATGGTCCTCAGGGTCAGGCTCATGCGGGGCGCTCCTCGGCAGGTGTGTCCCCTTGGTCGGGGCTCCGGCTCTCGCGCCGAAGCCTACTGTGACCGGGGAGCGCCCCGTCTGGGCCATACGGGCTGGGCCCCGTATGCCGCATCGTGTGGCGGACGCCTCAGCCGATGACGCCGCCGAAGAGGCCGCCGTGGGCCAGGCCGAGGTAGAAGCCCAGGGCGGACGCGCCGAGGCCGATGATCAACAGGAATCGCTCGCCTGTCGTCGACGAGATGAACTGTCCCCACAGGCCGGTGCCGATACCGATCAGGCCGACCCAGGAGCTGACCAGGTGCAGGCTGGGAGAGAGCGTGGTGAAGACGGCGATCGCGCCGAGCACCACAGTCACGAGGGCGAAGGTGTTCTCGACGGGATGGTCCTTGCCGTCGCTGTTGAGAAGCGAGAGCAGAGAGCGCTGGGTCCTAGCTGCCTGTGCCATGCGGCACCTCCGATGACAGGGCGGCGCACTGTAACGCCGCTCACACCCGTTGTGTTCCAGATTGAGGGGTGCACCGGTCGGATTTCAACCGGAAGGCTTCAGGCAGGTACTCTGTACGGTCTGCGCCCCTTGTCTGTCCGGCCAGCCGGACGGGCCCGGCGCGCAACGCATACGACCCTCCTGCCACGGAACGACCGTGGCCGCTGAGTCCAAAGGAGGTGGGTTCTACATGCGTCACTACGAGGTGATGGTCATCCTCGACCCCGATCTCGAGGAGCGCGCTGTCTCCCCGCTGATCGAGAACTTCCTCTCCGTCGTCCGTGAGGGCAACGGAAAGGTCGAGAAGGTCGACACCTGGGGCCGTCGTCGTCTCTCGTACGAGATCAAGAAGAAGCCCGAGGGCATCTACTCGGTCATCGACCTGCAGGCCGAGCCTGCGGTCGTCAAGGAGCTCGACCGTCAGATGAACCTGAACGAGTCGGTCCTCCGGACCAAGGTTCTCCGTCCCGAGACCCACTGAGCGCGTCAGCGTCCAGCGGTAACCGGGTCCGAGTAGCAGCAACACCAGCAGCCAGCAGCACACCCGCCGAGAGGTTCCCCTAATGGCAGGCGAGACCGTCATCACGGTTGTCGGCAATCTTGTCGACGACCCCGAGCTGCGCTTCACCCCGTCCGGTGCGGCGGTCGCGAAGTTCCGCGTCGCGTCCACTCCCCGCACCTTCGACCGTCAGACCAATGAGTGGAAGGACGGCGAGAGCCTGTTCCTGACCTGCTCGGTGTGGCGTCAGGCGGCTGAGAACGTCGCCGAGTCCCTTACGCGGGGTACCCGCGTGGTCGTTCAGGGTCGCCTCAAGCAGCGGTCCTACGAGGACCGCGAGGGCGTGAAGCGCACGGTCTACGAGCTCGACGTCGAGGAAGTGGGCGCGAGCCTGAAGAACGCCACGGCCAAGATCACCAAGACCAGCGGTCGCGGTGGCCAGGGCGGCGGCGGCTTCGGCGGCGGTCAGCAGGGCGGTGGCCAGGGTGGCGGCGGCTGGGGCGGCGGCCCCGGCGGCGGTCAGCAGGGTGGCGGCGCTCCCGCCGACGACCCGTGGGCGACCAGCGGTCCTGCCGGCGGCGGTCAGCAGGGTGGCGGCGGTGGCTGGGGCGGTAGCTCCGGCGGTGGCTACTCGGACGAGCCGCCCTTCTAGGTCCGACCACCGGCGCGGCGCGGCACCGTTTCACGTGAAACGGCGCCGTGGAACGGCCGGGCGGTGCGGCCTGAGGGCGACAGCACAAACTTCTTGAACTCATTGGAGAGAGACAATGGCGAAGCCGCCTGCTCGCAAGCCTAAGAAGAAGGTTTGCGTGTTCTGCAAGGAGAAGATCTCCTACGTCGACTACAAGGACACGAACCTGCTGCGGAAGTTCATTTCCGACCGCGGCAAGATCCGTGCCCGCCGAGTCACCGGCAACTGCACTCAGCACCAGCGTGACGTCGCCACGGCCGTGAAGAACAGCCGTGAGATGGCGCTGCTGCCCTACACGTCCACCGCGCGATAAGGGAAGGGTGACCGAATCATGAAGATCATCCTCACCCACGAGGTCTCCGGCCTCGGCACCGCCGGCGACGTCGTTGACGTCAAGGACGGGTACGCCCGCAACTACCTGGTCCCGCGTGGTTTCGCGATCCGCTGGACCAAGGGTGGCGAGAAGGACGTCGAGCAGATCCGTCGCGGTCGCAAGATCCGCGAGATCGCCACGATCGAGCAGGCCAACGAGGTCAAGGGCCAGCTCGAGGGCGTCAACGTGAAGCTGGCCGTCCGTGCCGGCGACGCGGGTCGTCTGTTCGGCTCCGTCACCCCGGCCGACGTCGCCTCGGCGATCAAGGCCGCCGGTGGTCCGGACGTCGACAAGCGTCGCGTCGAGCTGGGCTCGCCGATCAAGACCCTGGGCGCGCACCAGGTCTCCGTGCGTCTGCACGCCGAGGTCGTTGCGAAGCTGGGCGTCGAGGTCGTCGCCGCCTGATCGCAGGACAACGCCGAAGGGCCGCACCCCCGTCATCGGGGTGCGGCCCTTCGCCGTGTCCGGGGCCGCGGCCGGCCCGGGCTCAGTCCTTGTCCTGGGCGCGCCGGTACAGCACGGCCACGTCGTCGTCGAAATAGGCCGCGTAGGAGACATCGTCCTGGTCGCCGCCGCCCTCGTGGCCGCCCAGCACACCGATGACCGTGCCGGTGTGGCTCTTGGGGTCGTAGTCGGCCAGCCAGGGGCTGCCGCTCGTACCGCCCTCGAAGTCGGTGCACTGGATGCGCATCTGGGTGTCGCTGTACTTCGTGGTGCGGTTCTGGCAGGAGATCGGGGTGTCGCGGCTGGTGGGATAACCGGTGATCTTGACCTCGTTGTCGAAGCCACGGTCTATGCCCAGCGTGTTGCCCCCCAGGACGTCCTGGATCTGCTTGCCGTCCTTCTTGTCGAGGATCAGGAAGGCGACGTCGAGGTCTTCGTCCTGCGACTTGGCCCAGCGGTCGTCGACGATCACCTTCTTGACCTTCCACAGGCCGGTGGGCTCGTCGCCGTCGCGGTAGTCGGGGGCAAAGACGAGGTCGTTCACGGTGGAACCGGCCTCGGCGTCGTAGGCGCAGTGCGCCGCCGTGATCAGCATGTTCCGGCCCGGGCTCTGCACCACGCTCGCGGTGCAGAAGTGGTCGCCGGAGTCGTCCTTCTCGAAGACCGCGCCGACCCGGGCGTTCTGCTCGGTCCTGCGCGGGGTGTACGCGTTGCCGTCGTCGGCCGGGGCCGTGGCGGCGGGATCCTGGTCCTGGGGGTCCTGGCCCGACTCGCCGGACTTGCCGAACGTTCTGTGGCTGGGCACGCTGCCGGCGGTATTGGACTCCTCCGCGGCATAGCCCACCACGGCAGCGGCCATGATGACGACGACCGTCAGGGGCAGCACGGACTTCCAGGCAAGCGAGCGCACACGGTCATTATCAGCATCCCTTGTGTGTTGCGGGAGATGCTTCAGCGGGAGGCTCCGGTCACAATCCACCGTCCGGACCGCGTGCGCAGCCACAACGTCAGCATGCGGACGGTCATCATCAGGGCCATGGCCCACCACAGCGCGACCAGTCCGCCGCCGAAAGCGGGCACGGCCAGCGCGGCCGGTGCGAACAGGGCGAGCGTCACCAGCATGGCCCCGGCCAGATAGGGGCCGTCCCCCGCGCCCATCAGGACGCCGTCGAGGATGAAGACGATCCCGGAGACCGGCTGGGTCAGCGCCACCACCAGGAGCGTGGTCATCAGCGGGTTCTGCACGGCGGGGTCGGAGGTGAAGAGCGGGATGAACAACGGCCGGGCGAGCGCGACCAGCACGCCGAGGATCGCGCCCGAGGCGATGCCCCACTGGACCATGCGCCGACAGGCGGCCCTGGCGCCGTCGGCATCACCGGCACCGAGGTAGCGGCCTATGATGGCCTGCCCGGCGATGGCGATCGCGTCCAGGGCGAAGGCCAGCAGGGACCACAGTGTGAGCACGATCTGATGGGCGGCGATCTCCGCGTCGCCGAGCCGGGCGGCGATCGCGGTGGCGATCAACAGGACGGCACGCAGCGACAGCGTACGGACCAGCAGCGGCACGCCGGCCTGGGCGCAGGCGCGGATGCCCGCGGCGTCGGGGCGCAGCGAGGCGCCGTGTCGCCGGGCGCCGCGGATCACCACGGCGAGGTAGACCACGGCCATCCCGCACTGGGCGATAACCGTCCCCCAGGCGGAGCCGGCGATGCCGAGGCCGGCTCCGTAGACCAGGCCGACGTTGAGCGCCGCGTTGGCGGAGAAGCCGCCGATGGCGACGTAGAGCGGGGTCCGGGTGTCCTGGAGGCCGCGGAGCACTCCGGTGGCGGCCAGCACGACGAGCATCGCGGGTATGCCGAGCGCGCTGATGCGCAGGTAGGTCGTGGCGTGCGGAGCGGCGGTCGCGGAGGCGCCGAAGGCTTCGACGAGCCAGGGTGCGGTGGGCAGCACCGCGACGACGACCGCGGCGCCGAGCAACAGGGCGAGCCAGATGCCGTCCATGCCCTGGCGGATCGCGGCGGGCAGGTCGCCGGCACCGACCCGGCGGGCCACCGCCGCGGTGGTGGCGTAGGCGAGGAAGACGAAGACGGAGACGGCGGTGGTGAGCAAGCCAGCGGCGACGCCCAGACCGGCGAGCTGGGCGGTGCCGAGGTGGCCGATGACGGCACTGTCGACCATGACGAAGAGGGGTTCCGCGACCAGTGCGCCGAACGCGGGCAGGGCGAGGGCGATGATCTCGCGGTCGTGGCGGCGGTCGGTGCGCCGCGCGGTCGCGGGAGCCTGTGTCATGCACTCAATCTAATCTTCCACAGGTAAGAGATGCAAGGCGCTAGTGATCCTTACTTTCCGCTCTGCGGAGTCGTCACCTCCGCGCCGTTTGTCGCGATCTTGAACCCGTGGGGAAACTTTTTCTCCCCCACAGCCTATGGATGAGAAAACCGCAGGTCAGAGACTTGGTGGCTGGGTGATTGTGTGCTTGTCCACAGAAGTTTCCCCCGTGCCGTGCACAGGATCCGGGGAGTTCTCCACAGCTGTAGGGCAGTCATCCACATGGCCTGTGGATAACCAGATTGGCGGACGGTGCCCACGGGCCTACCGTTGTCCGGCACCCGCCGCCTGTTCCGGTCCGAGAACTCGTCCGAACTCGACGCGCCGTAACCGGAGTCGGGCGTCTCGATTGTCAGAGCTGTGCCGTAAGAAAGAACAGCACAGCAAGGTCCGCGCCGCGGACGGGAGGAGGTGCCGGGGTGAGCATTCCCGAGCCCATGGAAGACCCTTGGGCGGGCTCCGGCCCCAGTGACCTGCTGCCCGCCGCCCGCTCCCGACGGGGTGACGGAAAGGGCCGCGGCCGCGGCGACCGCCCGGAGCGCGACGACGAGGACGGCGGCTCGTGGGCCGGCGGCTTCGAGCGGGTGCCCCCGCAGGACCTGGACGCCGAGCAGTCCGTGCTCGGCGGCATGCTGCTGTCGAAGGACGCCATCGCGGACGTCGTCGAGGTCCTCAAGGGCGAAGACTTCTACCGCCCCGCCCATGAGCTGGTCTATCAGGCGATCCTCGACCTGTACGCCAAGGGCGAGCCGGCCGACCCGATCACTGTCGCCGCCGAACTGACCAAGCGCGGCGAGCTGGCCCGGGTGGGCGGCGCCTCCTATCTGCACACCCTCGTCCAGTCCGTACCGACGGCCGCGAACGCCGAGTACTACGCCGAGATCGTCCACGAGCGCGCGGTCCTCCGGAGGCTGGTCGAGGCCGGCACCCGCATCACGCAGATGGGATACGCCGCCGACGGCGACGTCGACGAGATCGTCAACAAGGCCCAGGCGGAGATCTACGCCGTCACCGAGCAGCGCACCAGCGAGGACTACCTCCCGCTCGGCGACATCATGGAGGGCGCGCTCGACGAGATCGAGGCGATCGGCTCACGCCAGGGCCAGATGACGGGTGTGCCCACCGGTTTCACCGACCTGGATTCCCTGACGAACGGCCTGCACCCGGGCCAGATGATCGTCATCGCGGCCCGTCCCGCCATGGGTAAGTCGACCCTCGCGCTGGACTTCGCACGGGCCTGCTCGATCAAGAGCAATCTGCCGAGCGTGATCTTCTCGCTGGAAATGGGGCGCAACGAGATCGCGATGCGTCTGCTGTCCGCCGAGGCGCGGGTCGCGCTGCACCACATGCGCTCCGGCAGCATGACGGACGAGGACTGGACGCGACTGGCCCGGCGGATGCCCGATGTCTCGGCCGCGCCGCTCTACATCGACGACTCGCCCAACCTCTCGATGATGGAGATCCGCGCCAAGTGCCGCCGCCTCAAGCAGCGCAATGAGCTGAAGCTCGTGGTCATCGACTACCTCCAGCTGATGCAGTCCGGCGGCTCCAAGCGCGCCGAGAGCCGCCAGCAGGAGGTCTCGGACATGTCCCGAAACCTCAAGCTGCTGGCCAAGGAGCTGGAGCTGCCGGTCATCGCGCTCTCCCAGCTGAACCGTGGCCCGGAACAGCGCACGGACAAGAAGCCGATGGTCTCGGACCTCCGTGAATCCGGCTCCATCGAGCAGGACGCGGACATGGTCATCCTGCTGCACCGCGAGGACGCCTACGAGAAGGAGTCCCCGCGCGCGGGCGAGGCCGACCTGATCGTGGCCAAGCACCGTAACGGCCCCACGGCGACGATCACCGTCGCGTTCCAGGGCCACTACTCTCGATTCGTGGACATGGCGCAGACCTGAGCGGGGCCCGTGCGGGGCCTCAGGCCCCGTGTCCCCTTCTCCGCTGTCGCGCCATGTCGGCGGCAGTCCCGACGCTCCGGCTCACTCCGTTACGGGCAGGCACTCGGCGAGCAGATCGACGATGTCGCGCCAGGCCCGCTGGGCGTGCCGTGGGTGGTAGCCGACGCCGGGGCGCACGGTGTGGTCGACCGGTGGGTGGTGGAAGGCGTGCAGCGCGCCGCCGTAGACCGCGAGGCGCCAGTCGACGCCCGCGGCCTGCATCTCGGCGGTGAACGCGTCCCGTTGCGCGGGCGGCATGATCGGGTCTTCCGACCCGACTCCGGCCCACACCGGGCACCGAATGCGCGCCGCCTCGCCCGGCCGGCCCGTGGTCAGCGCGTTGACCGTCCCGATCGCGCGCAGATCGACACCGTCACGTCCGAGTTCCAGCGCGATGGCGCCCCCGGTGCCGTAGCCGACGGCGGCCATCCGGTCGGGATCGGCCCGCGGTTCGGCTCGCAACACGTCGAGCGCTGCGTGGCCGATACCCCGCATCCGGTCGGGGTCGGCCAGCAGCGGCATGCAACGGGCCAGCATCTCCTCGGGGTCCTCCAGACAGCGCCCGCCGTGGAGATCGAAGGCCAGCGCCACGTATCCCAACTCAGCCAGGGCATCGGCTCGACGGCGCTCGACGTCGCTGAGCCCCAGCCCCTCGGGCCCGACCAGGACTGCGGGCCGGCGGTCGACACCGGCGGGGAGTGCGAGGTGCCCGATCATCGTCAGGCCGTCGGCCGGGTATTCGACCGTACGCGTGGTAACCGTCGTCATGAGGCTGGACTGTAGTGATTGTCGAACCCGTTCGGACCGGTCTTCACCGTCGGCGGAATCGTGCGGGTACGGGCCCGTGGGCGGGCACTGCGGCAGGCCCTGGATCCGGCGGAGCACAACGAGTCGTCCGCGCCCGGCACCCGGGGTGCCCTCATTCTCATGGGTCTTCACGCTGACCCGACGAGCGTGGCCGTGCGGCCCACGGTGAGGCCGTCGCGTCCGGCCGGCTCGGCCTCGTCTGCGGTGGCGATCGGTTTCTGGCCGCGGGCACCACGCGTCATCGGCTCAGCTTCGCTCACTCGGCGGGTGGGCTGCCGGCGTTGACCTTCAGGTGGGTTGAAGCTTCAGACTCACGTCCATGGACGACAGCGGAGACCTGTTGAGCATCGGCACCTTTGCGCGGCGGGTGGGGCTGACACCGAGCGCCCTGCGGTTCTACGACGACTGCGGGGTGCTGCGGCCGGCCCGGGTGGACGGTGTGACGGGATACCGGCGTTACGGAGCCGCGCAGGCGGCTCGGGCGGTGCGGCTGAGGCAGTTGCGGGAGGCGGGGCTGCCGCTGGTGGACGTCGCGGTGGTGCTGGACGGGCCCGAGGACGCCGCACACGGAGTGCTGCGGGCTCATCTGGAGCGGATGCGGCGGCACGAGGCGGAGGCACGGGCAGTCGTGGAACGGCTCCTGTCGGAGGCACCAGGAGATGCGGGGTACCACGGGGGCTGGGTGCGGGCGCGGGTCGGCGGCGCCGAACTCGCCAGCGCGGTGCGGCAGGTGGCGCCGGCGGCCGCGACCGGCAAGGCCCGGGAGCGTCACCCCGTGCTCGGCCAGGTGCTGCTCGAACTCAGTGCGGGCGAGCTGCGGTTGGTGGCCACGGACCGCTATCGGCTGGCCGTGCGGGTGCTGCGGCCGACGCAGTTCGCGGGTGGACCACGGCGAGTTCTGATCGATGGGGAGGCGGCCCGGAGCCTGGCGCAGTGGGCCGTACGACAGCGAACGGTCGAGCTGGAGTGCGCGGGGGACGAAGCGCGGATCCGCTTGCGGAGCGGGGCCGAGGAGCGAGAGGTGCCGGCTGGACGTGCCGCTGGTCGTGGTGGTGGCGCGGAGGCAGCGGCGTTTCCGGACTACCGGCTGATGTTGGAGGGACTGGAGGCAGGCCGGCACCGGTTGATCGTCGACCGGGAGGCGCTGCGGGAGGCGGTGGCCGGGCGGGCGGGAGCGGTGTCGTTGTCGGTGGCCGGAGGTGGCACGGGCGACGGCGAGGGCGCTGAGGGCGGTTGTGACAAGGGCTTGGATTCACGTGAAACCGCACTCGGTGCAGCCGCCGAGGTTTCACGTGAAACAGCGCCCCGTGCACCCGCCGAGCCGACGCTGACGGTGTCGGGCGGCGGACGCGAGCCCGTGCGGCTACGCCTCATCGCCGAGGGGCCCGGGCTGTGTATCGCCTTCGACCCGGCGGTGCTCCTGCCCGCGCTGGAGGCGGGAGTGGGGCCGGATGTGTTGCTGGAGATCGCATCGGTGGAGGGTCCCGTCGTGGTGCGCTCCGCCGACCAGGGGAGCTTTACGACGTTGGTGATGCCGGTGCGCCGCAGTGGGACCGAGGACTGACGCATGAGGGCGGAGGAGAGGAGCGTGCCGGTGAATCCGGAACTGCCGGTGGTGCGGCTGTGCGTGGAAGGGATGCAGGCCGAGGCGGAGGGACGGGCCGAGGCGGCACTCGAACTCTTCCAACGGGCCTGGGACACCGCCACGGATGACTATGAGGCGTGCATCGCCGCCCACTACCTCGCACGCCACCAGAGGTCGCCCGAGGACACGCTGCGCTGGAACCAGGAATGCCTGGACCGCGCGGACCGCGTCGGTGACGAGCGGGTGCGGGGCTTCTATCCGTCGCTGTACGTGAACATGGGGCATGCCTGCCGACAGCTGGGCCAACCGGCCCTGGCGCATGCGTATTTCGTGCGGGCAGCGGACAGGGTGAGCGACGCCTTCGAGGGGCAGTACGGGGACTGGAACCGCTTCGCGATCGCGGAAGGATTGCGGAGCACTGCCTCCGCGGTGGCCGAGGCGGGCGACACCGCGCGCCTGGACGTGCCGCCCCGGCTCCTCGACGAGGGGGTGGACGCACGCCTCCGGGAACTGTTCACGCGATGGTGCGCGCGGCCCGACCTCAAGGCGCTGGGGCTGACGCTCCCGGCCTATCTCGGCTACCTCGGCAGGGAGGAGGACCGTATGCGGCTGCGTACCGCGCTGCACATGGTGCATGCCGCACGCTGTTTGCCGCAGGACGAACAGGCCGAGTTGGAGGTGGTGATCGGGGCGGTATCGCACGGCTGAGGGCGATGTTTCTTGCGAGGCGGCTGGGGTGGATCGGCGGAGCGGGAAGCGCGAAGCTGTTCGCCTGCACGGGATCGGCCGAGTCGAATCTGCTGAGGAGCGCCATGACCACCACCCAGTCCGCGGATTCCCTTGACGCCGGGGCGAGCACGCCGGAATCGGCCGGCCGGGCGCCGGTGCCCTTCGATACACCCGCGGAGTTCGCGGAGTTGCTGCCCCAGACGCGGCGGGCGCTGCTGCGGCGGCTGGCGGGTGGCCAGGCCGAAGGGCGGGCGCCTTCGATGATGGGAGCGGTCGTCCGGGACGGACGTGCGGTGTGGACCGGCGCCCGGAGTTCGGTCGAGGGGGAGGTCCCACACCCCGATGTGCAGTACCGGATCGGCTCCCTCACCAAGACCTTCGTCGCCGTGCTGGTGATGCGGTTGCGGGACGAGGGGCTGCTGCGGCTGGCGGACCCGGTCGGCAAGCACCTGGAGGGCACCCCGGTTCCGGACGCCACGGTCGCTCAACTCCTCGCGCACAGTGCCGGGCTGGCGGCGGAAACAGGTGGGCCCTGGTGGGAGCGGACGCCTGGCACACTGCGCCCGGAGCCGGCAGACCTCTTCGGCGAACGCCCGCAGCGGCTCCCCGTAGGCCGGTGGCACCACTACTCCAACCCCGGATATGCGCTGCTCGGAGCGCTGGTCGAACGGGTGCGTGGCGGTGTGCCGTGGAACGAGGTGCTGCGCCGCGAAGTACTGGAACCGCTGGGCATGGGGCGTACGACGCTGGAGCCCGAGACGCCGCACGCCGGTGGCTGGGCGGTGCATCCGTGGGCCGATGTGATGCTGCCGGAACCGGCGCAGGACACCGGGCTGATGGCCCCCGCGGGGCAGCTGTGGTCGACGCTGGAGGACCTGTGCCGCTGGGCGGCGTTTCTGCTGCGGGGCGACGAGCGGGTGCTGAGCGCATCGAGCCTGGCCGAGATGCGGAGGCCGGCCGTGCCGCCGGAGGAGTCCGCCGGACAGTCGGGGTACGGGCTCGGGCTCCAGCTCCTACGGCGTGAAGGGCGCCCGTTGTTCGGGCACTCCGGCTCGATGCCCGGCTTCCTGGCGTCGCTGTGGGCGGATGCGGAGGAGGATGTCGCCGGCATCGTGCTCGCCAACTGCACATCGGGGCCGGCTGTCTCGGCGATTGCCATCGATCTCGCCGGAATCGTCAGCGAGCACGAACCCCGGATCCCCGAGCCCTGGCGCCCGCAGCCCGGACCGCTCGATCCGGAGCTGCTGGCGCTGACCGGGCCCTGGTACTGGGGCGCGAACCCCCACGTGCTCCGGCTGCGCGCGGAGCGCGCGCTGGAGCTCACGCCGCTGTCGGGGCAGGGCCGCTCCTCCCGGTTCCGGGCCGAGGAGGACGGCACCTGGACCGGACTGAACGGCTATTACGAGGGCGAGACAATGCGGGTGGTGCGGGAGCGGGACGGCTCGGTCAGCCATCTGGACCTCGGCACCTTCGTGTTCACCCGCGGGCCGTACGAGCCGACGGCGCCGGTACCGGGCGGGGTGGACCCGGGTGGCTGGCGGCCGTGAGCCCGCTCAGGCTGTGACCGGGCCCGTACGGCAGCGGCTCGGCGGTCGGACGTACAGTCGAGGCCAGACGTCAGGAGCCGCGCCGAGGCGGCTCGCTACCGCTGGAAGGCCCTGGTGACTGCTGTGTCTGACCCCACCGCGAACTCCGCTGCCCCGGACCTGCTCGACCTGCCGCCGCTCACCGCGGCCCGCTTCGCGCAGATCGAGGACAAGGTGGCCGCGCTGATGCGCACCCGCTGCGATGTCGTGGCGATGCAGGGCGAGGCGCTGCTGCCGCTGGAGGCGTGTATCCGCTCGGCCGTACGGCCCGGCAGCACCGCGCTGAACATCATCACCGGGCCGTACGGCGAGACCTTCGGCGGTTGGCTGCGGTCGTGCGGGGCCGAGGTGATCACCCTCAGCGCACCGTTCACGGGTGCGGTGGACCCGCAGCAGGTGGCGGACGCACTGCGTGAGCATCCCGAGATCGATTTCGTGAGCCTGGTGCACGCGGAGGCGGCTACCGGGAACACCAATCCCGTTGCGGCCATCGCCGAGGTGGTCCGGGAGCACGGTGCGCTGCTGATGCTGGACGCGGTCGCCTCGGTGGGTGCCGAGCCGCTGCTGACCGATGAGTGGGGTGTGGACCTCTGTGTGATCGGCGGGCAGAAGGCACTGGCCGGGCCCGCCGGCGTGTCCGTGGCATCGGTCAGCGCCCGCGCCTGGGAGCGGATTGCTGCCAATGAGCAGGCTCCGCGACGCTCGTACCTCTCGCTGCTGGACTGGAAGGAGCGCTGGATCGACGGCGGACGTACCGCTCTGCCGCACGCTCCGGCGCAGCTGGAGATGCTCGCCCTGGAACAGGCGGCAGACCGTATCGACGCCGAGGGCCTGGATGGGGTCATCGCCCGGCACCGGGCGGCGGCCGCCGCCACGCGGGCCGGGGTACGGGCGCTGGGCGGGCTCACCCCCTATGTCGTACGTGACGAGGACGCGGCGCCGGCCGCGACGACGCTCCGCGCCCCCGAGGGAGTCGACGCGCGGGAGATCGTGACAGCCGCGCTCGCCGTCGACGCTGCAGTGCCGGTACAGGCCGCGGCGGGCACGCTGGCCAAGGAGATGATCCGGGTGAACCACTATGGCCGCGCCGCGGACCGGGCGGTGGTCACGGCGTCGTTGGTGGCGCTGGCTGGCGGGCTGCGGGCACTCGGGGTGTCCGTGGACGCTGAGGGTGCGGCGGTGGCTGCGGGCGAGGCATGGGATGCCGTAGCCACCCACTGATCCGTTGTGCGGAGGGTCGTGTTTCACGTGAAACACGACCCTCCGCCCTTTGTCTCTGCAGCGGCCTGGTTTCACGTGAAACCAGGCCGCTTTTGCGTTTCGCGCCCCGAGGGCACGTGGCTGCTCCTCGACTATCTACCGGTGCTCCAAGTTCCTTGCGAGAGGCCGTAGTTGGTGCTGTTCGTTGAGGCGCGGACGAGATGGCGTGCACCGCGGAGGCGGCCTCGTCTGCGAGGAAAGGAGCCCGCGACCGTCTTGTGTCGTCGGGAGCAGTCCGGTGGCGCCCCGGCAGCTCCGGCAGGAGGCTTGATGCTGACGGCGCCCTCCTTGGGCCGGCCGACGCGAAGGCCCGGCCCCCAGACGCTCAGTGATCTTGCTGAGAGCCTCCCTTAGAATCGGAATGGGCGACCCGCTTGATGTCGCGGCAGCCCACCCGGGACGAGAACGTTTCTCAGGAGGCTCGGCGATGCCGGATGGTGGCGTGGCGCGTGAGGTGACGGCCCCGCGTGCGGACGCCCGACGGAATCGGGCGCTCGTGCTCCAAGCGGCCCGATTCGCCTTCGAGGAACAGGGGTTGGGAGTCCCCCTCGGGGAGATCGCGCGCCGCGCAGGGGTCGGGGCAGGAACGGTATACCGCCATTTCCCTTCCAAGGAGGCCCTGTTCAGAGCGGCCGTGGTGGAGCGGATCGAGCTTTTCACCGACACCGCAAGGGACTTGGTCGATGCCGAGGACCCTGGTGCCGTGTTCTTTCGCTTCCTTGCCTCGGTGGTGCGGCTCACGTCTCGGAACAAGGCGCTGTGTGACGCGCTGGAGGCGGCCGGCGCAGGGCGCTTCACCCCGTCCCCAGGAGCCGGGCAGGACTTCGACGAGGCGCTGGAAGCCCTGCTGACCAGGGCCCAACAGGCAGGCGCCGTAAGGCAGGACGTTGGTATGGCGGACCTCAGGGCGCTGCTCGTGGGCTGCCTCTCGATGGAGCGGGCCCGGGCCGCGGGAGGCTCGCAGGCCGAAGCCCCCGGGCGGATGACGGCGCTGATGTGCGACGCGCTGCGGGCGACGCCGACCGTAACGAAACTTCCGCCGGAGGGCGAAAAGCGTAACGAATCTCGATGTGAGGTGTGTGGGGCGGCGCTCGCGGTGGCCCGCACGGGACGCCCGGCACGCTACTGCGGCGGCGCGTGCCGACAGAAGGCCCACCGGGCGCGGGGACGTACGCGGCGCCCCTGAGACCGCCGGGCGCCGGTCGCCCGTTGCTTGCCGCCCGTCGGCGCTTGTCCGTCAGAGTGCGAGCTTGAAGCCCAGGTGGGATGCCTCGAAGCCGAGCCGTTCGTAGAAGCGGTGCGCATCGACCCGGGTCGCGTCGGAGGTGAGCTGCACCATGTGGCAGCCGAGCGTGCGCGACTCCGCGACCGCCCACTCGATGAGCTGGCTGCCGAGCCCGCTGCCGCGCTCGTCGCGATGGATCCGCACGGCCTCGATGATCGAGCGGGTGGCACCGCGCCGGGACAGGCCGGGAATGACCGTGAGCTGGAGAGTTCCGATCGTTCGTCCCTCGCGCACAGCGACCACCAGGTGCTGCTGCGGGTCGGCGGCCAGCGTCTTGTATGCGGTGCGATACGGAGCCAGGTCGTCCGGCGATTCACGGGTGGCGCCGAGCGGGTCATCGGCGAGCATCGCGACGATGGCGGGCAGATCGGCCTCGGTGGCGCGGCGTATCTCGATATCGCTCATGGGCGCGACCCTATGCCGTGTGTTCACGGGGAGGGCAGGCAGGCGCCCGGGCGGTGTTGGCCCGTCCGGTACCGGCCCGCCCCCTTCCCGCGGCGTCAGCGGGCGGGCGGCGCGAGCGTTTCGACGGCCGTCACCAGCGGTGCCAGCTCGGGCCGCCGCCCGGCCTCCTGGAGGGCTTCCCGCAGGGCGCCGTCGTGCGTGGGTCGTGCCTCCACCAGGAGCGCGAGGCCGTCGGGCGTGACGTTGGTGTAGATGCCGCGGCGGTCGTCGGGGCACAGATAGCGCGAGAGCAGTCCGCGCTCCTCGAGCCGGGTGACCAGGCGGGTGGTGGCGCTCTGGCTGAGGACGACGGAGTCCGCGACCTGGTGCATCCGCAGGTGACCGCCCGGCCCGTCGTGCTGCTCGCTGAGCACGTTGAGGACCGAGAACTCGCGGACGCTGAGGTCGTGGCCGGCCTGCAGTGCGCGCTCGATGTGCGACTCGATGCGGCTGTGCAGGGCGGAAAGCGCGCACCAGCCCTGCGCGAGGCCGGGCTCCGGTGCCGGCGGGCAGCCGGGCGCGTCCGCTGCCACCTGCCGGACCGCTGGCTGCTCCCGCTCTTCTTGCTTCTCGCGCGTCTGCTGCGTCATCGAAGACCTCCTCAAGGGGCGCACTCACCAGGATAGGCCACGATCGAAATATCCGGCGCTTGCAATTAACCCGCGTCTGCAATTATTGTGGACGCTCGTAAGGGACGGACGCAATCATTCGAAGGGATCCGTCATGCCTCTCGCACTCCTGGCTCTTGCCATCGGTGCCTTTGGGATCGGCACGACCGAGTTCGCGGTCATGGGCCTGCTGCCCGACATGGCGGCCGGCTTCGGTGTCTCCATCCCCCTCGCCGGATACGCGACCACGGTCTACGCGCTCGGTGTGGTGATCGGCGCCCCGCTGATGACCGCGCTGGGCACGCGCTTCACCCGCAAGCAGATGCTGACCCTCCTGATGGGCCTCTTCATCGTCGGCAACCTGTTCACGGGCCTCGCGCCGAACTTCTGGATCATGTTGGTAGGCCGGATCGTTGCCGCCTTCACGCACGGCGCCTTCTTCGGCATCGGCGCACTCGTGGCCGCCGATCTGGTCGCACCGCAGAAGCGCGCCACCGCCATCTCACTGATGTTCAGCGGCCTGACCATCGCCAACGTCGTGGGCGTGCCGGCCGGCACGATGCTCAGCCAGCACGCGGGCTGGCGCACCACCTTCTACGCCATCACCGCGCTCGGTGTGATCGGACTGCTCGGCATCGTCAAGCTGATCCCGGCGCATCAGGCGAAGGCAGCTTCCTCCATAGGCAAGGAACTCGCGGTCTTCCGCAACCCGCAGGTCGGTCTCGCGATGCTGATGACCATCCTCGGCTTCGGCGGTGTCTTCGCGGCCGTCACCTATCTCGCCTCGATGATGACCGAGGTCACCGGCTTCGCACCGTCCTCCGTCATCTGGCTGACGGCCGTCTTCGGACTCGGCATGGTCGGCGGAAACCTGGTCTCCGGACGCTTCACCGACCGCGCCATGATGCCGATGCTGTACGTGTCGATGTCAGGTCTGGCGCTCTCGCTGGCCGCGTTCAACTTCACCGCACACAACAAGATCGCGGCGACCGTCACCATCGCACTGATCGGCATCTTCGGCTTCGCGACCGTGCCGCCACTGCAGAAGCGGGTGATGGACCAGGCGGCCGCGGCGCCCACCCTCGCCTCGGCCGGCAACATCGCGGCCTTCAATTTCGGTAACGCACTGGCCGCTTGGCTCGGCGGGCTCGTCATCTCGGCTGGCCTCGGCTACACCGCGCCCAACTGGGTCGGCGCGCTGATGACCGTCGTGGCCCTCGGAGTAGCGATATTCGCCTCCCTCCTGGAGCGCCGTCAGAGCGGCCGCAGCCAGGTCGTGCACGCGGGCGGGCCCGCACTGGTCGCCGACGAACCCGTAGCGGTGGGACAGAGCTGACAGCTGAGGGCACCGCGCCCGGCGGACGCCCATCGCCACCACGGATCGCACACCTCGCTCCGACCATCACCAGACTGCGTGCCTCACCCCCAGCACCAGGACCACCAGGACCGGCAGCACCGCCAGGACCGGCAGTGCCGCATGTGCTGCCGCACCCCATCGAACTCCCCCAAGGACACCCCGATGAGCACCACCACCCCCACCCCCACCTCGACCTCCCCCTCCACTTCTGCCTCCGGCGCTCCCTCCAGCTCGGCTGCCGTGCCGGCGGTCCGGCCGCTGACCACCGGTGATGCCGAAGCCCTGATCGAGGCCGCCGTCCGGGCCGCCGACGACGTGGGCGTACGGGGGAGCGTCACCGTGCTCGACGCGGGCGGTCATCTGCTCGCCTTCCGCCGGGACGACGCGGCCGTGTTGATCTCCGGTGAGACCAGCACCCGCAAGGCGTACACCGCGCTCCAGCTGGACGCGCCGACCGCCGATCTGGTCGATCTCG
This sequence comes from Streptomyces lydicus, assembly GCF_001729485.1. GTDB lineage: Bacteria > Actinomycetota > Actinomycetes > Streptomycetales > Streptomycetaceae > Streptomyces > Streptomyces lydicus_D. The sequence goes on along the minus strand of NZ_CP017157.1, from coordinate 8,155,005 downwards.
TACGACCCGACGGCCTGTTCCACACGCTGCCCACGGCGCTGGACCGGCCGCTGCTCTTCCTGGCGGGTGGTGTGCCGCTCCACCGGGACGGCCGGCTGATCGGTGCGATCGGCGTCGGTGGTGGCGCCCCCGAGCAGGACCACCGGATCGCCGGTGCGGCGATAGCGGAGCTGGGCCTCGCCTGACCTCACGGCACGTCGTCCGCCGGCGGAGCTGCCCGCCGGCGGGGCACGCCATTAGCGGAGCTGTCCGCCGGAGGGCGGCGGCGTCGGCGGGCCCGGGCCATCTGCGTATCGTCCGCTAGCCAACGGCCGTCCCCTATTTGCCGCTCCCCTGTGTCCGGTGCGCCAGGTCCACCCGGTGCACCCGGTGCGCGCGGGCCTCGGTCGCCTGAGCCTCGCGCAGCCGTCGGCCTCGTGCCGTCAGCCCCCAAGGCTTGAGTACGGAGATCGCAGTGAGGAAGAAGTAGGTGGCCGTGGCGACGGCCGGTGCGACGACGAGATCGATGGCGGGCGCGGGGTTGCCCGCGACCGCTTCGGCGGCCTGGTGGTTGATGCCCGGTCGCAGTGCGAAGACCGACAACAGCACGGTCGCGAGCGTCAGCCAGAACTTGAGGTGGACCCAGCGATGCCTGGCCAGCCCCCAGGAGGTGCCCAGTGACAGCACCAGTCCGCTGACCAGCGTCACCAGGGCGATGGGCAGGACCAGCCAGTCACCGAAGATCTTCATCGCTCGGTACGCGGTTGTAGCCGTATCAGGGGAGCCGGTCGTCCAGCCCGTGAGGCCGAGTGCCAGCAGCCCGAGGGTCAGGCCGAGCCAGCTGACGGATACGGCGACATGGAGGACGAGGAGACTTCGGCGGACGGGGCGGGTGAGCTGCTGCATACCGTCCACGGTCGCGGTCGGCGCCCCGCCGTACATCTGCCCGCGGGAGTAACCCCGCATACGCGACCTTGAGTACGGCCACCCCAGCCCCCAACCCCAGAGCCCTCGGATACCCAGCCCCCGACGCCAGCCTCCAGCCCCTCAGACCCCAGCCCCCCAGTCCCCAGCCCCGAGATTCCCTCATCCCTCAGTCTCCTCACCCCCTCCCTCCCCGTCCCGGTGCATGCGTCCTACGCTCCTCGCTCATGGGGAAACTGCATCTGTTCGACATGGACGGGACTCTGCTCTACGGGTCCGCGGCCGCGGTGGAGATCGCCCGGCAACTCGGCATGGAGCGGGAGACCGCGGAGCTGGAGCGCGGGTTTGCCGCGGGGCAGCTGACGCCGCTGCAGTACGCGCAACGGTCGTGTGAGCTGTGGGCGGCGGAGTTGACCGAGCTTCATGTGGCGGCGGCCTTCGACGGTGCGCCCTGGCTGACCGGTATTCGGGAGGTCTGGGCGGATATCCGCGCGCGTGGTGAACGCTGCGCCGTGATTTCTCTCTCGCCCAGTTTCTTCGTCGATCGTCTGCTGTCCTGGGGCGCCGACACCGCGCACGGTTCGCTGTGGCCCGCCGTGCCGTTCAGGGAGCCGGTGCAGCCGGCCGGCATCCTCTCGTCGGCGGCGAAGGTGCGTATCGCGGATGAACTCTGCGCGCAGTACGGGCTGACGCGGGCCGACTGTGTGGCGTACGGCGACTCCCTGTCGGACACCGCACTGTTCGCGGCGGTGCCCCGGTCGGTGGCCGTGAACGCCGATCACCATGTCAGTGGCCTGGCTTGGGCTGCGTACGCGGGGCGGGATCTGCGCGGGGCCTATGAACTGGTCCGTACCGGTGAGTAATTCCTGGCTTTCTTCGGGGAATGGCCCCTTCAACGGAGGGAAAAGGCCATCTGTGGGAAGGATCACCGAAATCGGAGGTGCCGCGCGGAGTGTTCCAAGATCAGGGCTTGTGGTTTCAACTACTGCCGGTATGGTCGAGTCCGGCTTGGCGGGGTAAGGGCTTCCGCGGGCCGCGAACGACGGGCAAAGCTCATCAGCGTAGCGGTGAAGCGGCCCGTGACACCCGGACTTCCGGCTATTTGTCCGTTCTGATGAGCAGGGGTGGCATGGTGCTGACACGCCGTCTGCCCCGCGTTGTCGCAGGGAAGTGGGTTTTGTCCGCTTTAGCGGGTGTTGCCGGGATCGCTTGAGGCGTTGAAGAATTCCGGGACAGGGCGGGGGAATTGCGGGCAGTTCCGCTTCACGGAACTGCGAAGTCAACCGAAAGACGTTCGAGGCGAGGCAGACCATGGACGCTCCGACCACCACGTCGGCCGATAACGGCTCTTCTGGCGGCAGCAGTGGCGATTGGGGTTGGTTCACTCCGCCGGCGAAGAAGTCCTCCGGTGAACAGCAGGAGCGACAGGACGGTCAGGGCCGCCCGGACGAGGACGGCCGTACCGAACCGGACGGCCGGGGTGAGTACGACGACCACAGCGACCGCGACGACCACTATGACCGCGACGACCACAACGGCCACGGTGAGCGCGCTCTTCGTGAGAACCGCGGCGACTTCGGCGATCGGTACGACGGGGACGGGCCGTACGGCGGCAATGCCTCCTACAGTGGCAATGCCCCCTACGGCGGCAATGCCCCGTACGACGGGAACAGACCGTATGGCGGGAATGCCCCGCACGGTGCCGGTGAACGCGGCGGCCAGGAGCGGATACCCAGTCGGCCGGTCAATCCGATCCGGCCGGTAGGCACCGCCGCCGCACGTGAACGTGAGGCCGAACCGGCGCAGGCCCCCCAGCCGCGCCACGAGACGGCCCCGCACCCCACCGCCCCGTCTCCCGCGCCCGCCGCCCCCTACGCCGAGCAGCCGGCGACTCCCTTCGCCGAGCAGCCCGCCGCCGCGGACCCCGGGTACCTGGACCCCTTCTCCCCGTACGCGCCGCCGCGCCGGGAGCCCGAGCCCGCCCGTGACCAGCAGCCGACCCTTGACCAGCAGCCGGCCCGTCCGTCCGTATGGGAGCGCGAGCCCGTGCGGGGCCGTGAGCCCGAACCCGTCCACGAACCGGCGCGCCCCGGCAGTGCGGCCCCGGCCCCCGGCCCGGGCCCCGCCCAGACCTCCGTCCCCGCGCCGGCCCCGCAGGCCCCCGCGCCTGCGCCAGCCGCATCGGCCCCCGCGCCGGCCCCCCAGCCCCCCGCGCCCGCGCCCGCCGTCCAGGACGAGGTCGCCGCGGCCCCGTACTTCGCGCCCAAGCAGCGCCCGGCCGTGCCGGCCGCCGAGCCCTCGCTCGAGGCCCTGCACACCTCGGCCGCACCCGCGGCATCCGCTTCGCCCGACGCGCTGCTCATCCGCCGCACCATGGCCGAGATCGAGCCGGTGGCCGACAAGGTCACGTCGTACTTCTACGCGTTGCTGTTCGTCCAGCACCCCGACCTGCGGGCGCTCTTCCCGGCCTCGATGGACGCCCAGCGCGACCGGCTGTTCAAGGCGTTGCTCACCTCCGCCCAGCACGTCGACAACGCCGCCGTGCTCAAGGCGTACCTCGCCAACCTCGGCCGCGGCCACCGCAAGTACGGCACCCAGCCCGACCACTACCCCGCGGTCGGCGAGTGCCTGCTCAACGCACTGGCGCGGTACGCGACGTCCAGTTGGGGGCCGGAGACCGAGGCCGCGTGGGTGCGCGCGTACACCGCGATCTCCCAGATCATGATCGACGCGGCGGCCGAGGACGAGGCCGTGGCGCCCGCGTGGTGGCAGGCCGAGGTCGTCTCGCACGAGCTGCGCACCCCCGACATCGCGGTGGTGACGGTCCGCCCCGACCAGCCCTACCCGTTCCGCGCCGGCCAGTACACCAGCGTGGAAACCCCCTGGTGGCCACGGGTCTGGCGGCACTACTCCTTCGCCTCCGCACCGCGCTCCGACGGTCTGCTGTCGTTCCACGTCAAGGCGGTTCCGGCGGGCTGGGTCTCCAACGCGATGGTGCACCGCGCCCGTCCCGGTGACGTCATCCGGCTCGGCGGGCCGGCCGGCTCGATGACCGTCGACCACTCCACCCGCAACGGCCTGTTGTGCGTCGGCGGCGGTACCGGCATCGCGCCCATCAAGGCGCTGATCGAGGACGTCGCGGAACACGGCATCCGCCGGCCCGTCGACGTCTTCTACGGTGCCCGCACCGATCACGACCTCTATGACCTGGACACCATGCTGCGTCTGGAGCAGACCCACCAGTGGCTCTCGGTCCGCCCGGTGGTCGCCAACGGGCCCGCGGTGCGGGGCGGGACCAGCAGTGCGACCGGTCAACTGCCGGACGCCGTGCGGCAATACGGGCCCTTCCGCGAGTACGACGCCTATCTTTCCGGGCCGCCCGGCCTGATCCGTAGCGGCGTGGACGCTTTGGTGGGGGTCGGCATCCCGACCGACCGCATACGGCACGACTCCATTGAAGAGCTGGTCGCGGCAGGAGATTGAGGTCTTGGCAGCACAAGGCGAACACGGGCCGACAGGGGAGGGGTGGGGCATGCCCCGGCAGGAGCGCCCAGGCAGCGACGGCGAACACCTGGTCCAGCAGCGACTCGGCACGACCGAGCGCGCGGACCGTTTCTACGGGGACCAGGTGCTCGATCATCTCAACGCCCGTATGCAGGAGTTCCTGGGGCGGCAGGAGATGTTCTTCCTGGCCACCGCCGACCGGCACGGGGAGTGCGACTCGACGTTCCGGGCCGGCCCGCCCGGCTTCATCCGGGTGCTCGGCGACCGGACGCTGGCCTACCCGGAATACCGTGGCAACGGTGTCATGGCGTCCGTCGGCAACATCTCGGAGAACCCGCGCCTGGGCATGCTGGTGATCGACTTCACCCGCGACCGCATCGGGCTGCACATCAACGGCCGGGCGCGGGTCGTCCTGGACGACGAGATGCGCGCGGCGCACCCCGGCCTCCCGGTCGACCCGATTCCCGGGCGCCGCGCCCAGCTGTGGGTCACGGTCGACGTCGAGGAGGCGTACATCCACTGCGCCAAGCACATTCCGCATCTGCAGAAGGTGCCGGTGCAGCAGCGCGGGGCGCGGGCCTGGGGCACGGACGACGTCAAGCGCAAGGGCGGGGACTTCTTCGGCGCGGCGGCCGAGGCGGCCGAGCGGGCGCCGTTCCGGCGGGCCGAGCGCAAGGACGAGCACCTGCGGGGCGGACTGCACGAGGACACCGACGCCGTGACGCCCCAGGGTGCGCTCGCGGAGTCCGAGGTGCGGCAGGTGAACGGTGCCGGCCACCGTTTCGCGGACCGGAACGACTTCGTGGAGGAGCTGAACGCGGAGTTCCTCGACCGGGTGGAGCGGGTGTTGGCGCGGGCCCAGCCGCGCCGGGCCGCGGAGGACGAGACCGAGTTCCTGGGGTGGTTCGGCCGCCGCGACGGCTGATCTCCCGGGCCCCTGCGTCGGCCGGCACCTCGGTCCGGCCGCCGGTCAGCCCAGGTCGGGGGCGTGCATCGCGCGTACGCCCTCGATGTTGCCGTCCAGGTAGTGCCGCAGGGAGAGCGGAACGACCTCGACGGAGGCGATGCCGACGCGGGTGAACGGCACCCGCACGATCTCGTACTCCCCGCACGGCTCCTCGACCTCGGGGCCGTGCCGGCGTGAGAGGTCCATCGAGTCGAGCCGGCAGACGAAGAAGTGCTGCACCTTCACGCCGTCCACCCCACCGTCGCTGAAGTGCTCGACGGTGTCGACGAAGACCGGCACCACGTCCTTGATCTTCGCGCCGAGTTCTTCGTCCAGTTCACGGTGGAGGGCGTCGATGACCGTGGCGTCCTCGGCCTCGACCCCGCCGCCGGGGGTGATCCAGTACGGGGCCCGGCCCGGCTTGGTGCGCTTGATCAGAACGAGATCATCGCCGTCGAGCAGGATTGCGCGGGCGGTGCGTTTGACGACTGGCCGTACGGTCATAGTCGACAGATGCCGCAACCACGGCCTGGTGAAACCCCTGTCCCTTCGTCACCAGTCGACGGCGGAGCGCAGCAGCCACTCGTGCGCCCGCGCGATGTGCGGCAGGCCGAGCGTCCCGGTCCGCACGGCGAGGAAGTACGTGCGCAGCGGGGGTACCGGCGGGTCGAGCAGGGCGACGACCTCCCCGCGGTCCAGGGCCGCGGTGCACAGGTAGCGGGGCAGGACGGCGAGGCCGGCGCCGGCCGTGACGCAGGCCAGCACCGCGCGGAGATCGGCCGCGATCACGGCGGCGGAGGCGGCGGGCTTGGCGTCGAAGACCGTGGACCAGTAGCGGGTGATCAGCGGGAGGCTCTCATGGACCTCCACGAGCGGCACCGGGTCGAGCAGGCGGACGCCCCCGGCCTGCAGTGCGGCCGGTCCGCCCACCCCGTCCGCCCAGTGCGGCGCGGCGATCAGGACGTGCTCCTCGTCGCACAGCGGGGTGGCGGTGAGCAGCCCTCCGCGCGGCCGGGTGGTCGTGACGGTCAGATCGTGGTGGCCGGCGGCCAGGCCGCTCAGCAGCTCGTCGGCCGAGCCGAAGGCGCTGCGTAGGGAGAGGCCCTGGGCGATCAGCGGGGTCAGCGCGGGAAGTGCCCGCTCGGCGAGGAACTCCGGTGGCCCGGCGAGATGAAGGGTGCGGGTGACCGAATCCCGGTCCAGACCGGCCTCGGTGATCTCGGTCAGCGCGTCCAGATGCGGGGCGACCTTGTGGGCGAGCTCGTCGCCGATGGTGGTGGGGGTGACACCACGGGCGTAGCGGAGGAAGAGCGGCCGGCCCAACTGGCGCTCCAGCGCCCGTATTTGGCTGGTCACCGCCGGCTGGGAGAGGCCGAGCAGGGCCGCGGCGCGGGTGAAGGAGCCGGCTCGGTGCACCGTGACGAAGGTGCGCAGCAGAGCCAGATCCATCGCGTACCTCCTGCGCCCCTCGGAAGCCTGGTCGCGGGCCAACTATAAATTTGTCGATAGGGCTGTGTCGCTAGCGTGATTGGACACTGACGCTCAGTCAACTAGCCTTGTTCGAGCGGTTGGTTTCACGTGGAACATTCGGTTTCACGTGAAACACGTGGGCTCGAGCCACGTCGGACCGCGGGCCGGCAGGGTGACGAGGGGGGATACCCTGCCGGCCGACTTCGTCGGTCAGTGCGCCTTAGTCGGTCAGTTCGCCGCGGTGTCGTCCGCGGCCAGATCCAGCGCGCGGAGGACATCCGCGACCAGGTCCGCCGGCTCCTCCACGCCCACCGAGAAGCGGATGAACCCCTCGGACACCGCGTCCCCGCCCCAGCGGGCGCGCCGCTCGGCACTGGACCGTACGCCGCCGAAGCTCGTCGCGTCGTCGACCAGGGTCAGCGCCGACAGGAACCGCTCGGCACGGGCCTTGTCCGGCAGGGCGAAGGACACCACGGAGCCGAAGTGGCCGGGACGCATCTGCCGGGCGGCGAGCTCGTGCGACGGATCGGACGGCAGGCCGGGGTGGCGCAGGCCGGTGACCTCCGGGCGGTCGGCCAGCGCCGCGGCGAGTGCCGACGCGCCGGCCGACTGCTGGCGGACCCGCAGGGCGAGGGTGGCGAGCGAGCGGTGCGCCAGCCAGCTCTCCATGGGACCGGGAATGGCGCCCACGGTCTTGCGCCACAGCCGGACGGAGTCGGCCAGCGCCGCGTCACGGGTGCTGACGTACCCCAGCAGGACATCGCCGTGGCCGGTCAGCGCCTTGGTGCCGCTGGCGACCGAGAAGTCCGCGCCGAGGTCGAGCGGACGCTGGCCGAGCGGCGTGGCGAGCGTGTTGTCGACGGCGACCAGCGCACCGACGCGGTGCGCCGCCTTGGCCAGGCGCCGGATGTCGCAGACGTCGAGCCCGGGGTTGGACGGCGTCTCGATCCACAGCAGCCGGGCGCCGTCCAGCACCTCCAGCTGCGCGTCCTGGGCGGTCGGCGCGGTACGGACCTCGATGCCGTAGCTCTCCAGGCGGGAGCGGACGGCCGGCAGCAGCTGGTAGCCGTCGCTGGGGAGGACCACCGCGTCGCCGGCGCGCAGCTGGGAGAAGAGGACGGCGCTGATCGCCGCCATCCCGGAGGCGAAGGCCACGGTGTGTGCGCTCTCGTCCGGCGATTCGAGCTCGCCGATGGCCTGTTCCAGACGCGTCCAGGTGGGGTTGGCGTCCCGGCCGTAGGTGTACGGACCGACGGCGTCGCCGGGGAGGTGGAAGTGCGCCGCGAACACCGGCCCGGGAAGCGTCGGCTCATAGGCCGCCGGCTCCGGAAGCCCGGCTCGTACGACGCGGGTGCCGTCGCCCGTCATGCGCTCTCCTTCTCCTGCGGGTGTGCGGGGGCCGGCGCCGGCCGGTGGTCGTCGTCGGACTCGGGCGCGCGGGCCTGGATCACGGTGCGGGCCGCGACCGAGGTACGGACCGCTGCCAGCAGGCCGTCGCTGGCGGCCTCGACCATCTCCAGGCACTCCTCGAAGCCCGCGAAGTCGCCGTAGTAGGGATCGGGTACGTCGAGGTCGTGCGCCTCGCCCGCGCCCTCGCCGGCGCCCTCGTCCGCGTACGAGCGCAGCAGCCGGACCTTGGCGGCGTCCTGCGGGGTGGGGGCCAGCCGGCGCAGTGCCCGGAGGTGGCCGGAATCGAGCGCGATGACGAGGTCGAGACGGTCGAACCAGGAGGCGTGGAACTGCCGGGCGGTGTGAGCGGTTTCATAGCCGGCCGCCCGGAGCGCGGCGACCGTGCGCGGATCGGCCCCGTCGCCCTCGTGCCAGCCGCCGGTGCCCGCGCTGTCCACCTCGACCAGGCCGTCGAGCCCGTCCTCCGCGAGGCGGCTGCGGAAGACGGACTCGGCCATCGGCGACCGGCAGATGTTGCCGGTGCAGACGAAGCAGATGCGGAAGGGGGCGGTCAACGGTCAGTCCTCGTCGGGAAGGACCATGTGCATCGCCCAGGAGACGATGGAGATGATCACGCCGCCGAGCAGTGCCGGCCAGAAGCCCGCCACGTGGAAGGCCAGGTCGGCCTTGCCGGCGAGCCAGGAGGTCAGCAACAGCATCAGCGCGTTCACGACCAGAGTGATGAGGCCGAGCGTGAGGATGAACAGGGGGAAGGACAGCAGCTTCACGACGGGCTTGACGAGGAAGTTCACCAACCCGAAGATCAGCGCGACCAGGACCAGGGTCAGTATCTTGCGGCCGGTGTTCTCGCCGGTCAGCGTGATGTCCTTGAGCAGCCAGATGGCCACGGCAAGCGCCGCGGCGTTGGCGATCGTCTTGACCAGAAAATGCTTCATGGTGAGATCGTCGCAGACGAGTCTGAATCATCAGAGGGGTGCGAGCGGCATGAAGAGCTTCAGACTGGATGAACTGGAAGCGGAACGGGCCGCGAACGACGGTGCTTATCTCCAGTTCATCCGGGAACGCAACATGTCGGTCGGCCTGTACGCGCTGGACGCGGGGAGCGTCGACCCCCAGCAGCCGCACCGCCAGGACGAGGTGTACTTCGTGGTCAGCGGCCGGGGGGCGATCACCATCGGCGCGGAGACGGAGCCGGTGGCACGCGGCAGCGTGATCTATGTGCCGGCGGGGGTGCCGCACAAGTTCCACCACATCAGTGAGGATCTCCGGGTGATGGTGGTCTTCTCTCCTCCTGAGAGCTAAGGGACGGGGCCCGGAACCCGTAGGGGACGGGTCAGGGGAGGGCCGGGGCTGCGAGGCCCCCACGCCGGTGTTCCGCGCCCTAGCATCGTTGGTGAGGGTGAGCCGGAAGCGGCGCGGCGGCAGCGGCGCGTGGACAGTGCCCTCAGCGCAGCAGTGAGCGCAATGGACAGATAGCGCGGTACAGACACAGGTACAGACGGCGCGACAGACAGAAAGCAGGGCAGAGCAGTGGCTGGTAAGGGGATATTCGCGGGGCTTCCGTGGTGGGTCACCTGGGTCGTGATCCCCGTCGTCCTGATCGTGGTCTTCGGCGGCATGATCGCCACCGCGCTGGGCTTCCTGGTCGGCTTGCTGTTCAAGGTGCTCATCGCGGCGGCTCTGATAGCCGGAGTGATCTACCTCGTCCGCCGGGTCAGCGGTTCGTCGTCCTCGTCGAAGAGCGACTGGTAAGTCACCGCCCTGCCCGGACGCCCGCCTCCCGGCGACGGCGTCCGGGCGGCCTCGTCCCGCCACCGGCCCGGCCCGCCCTCCAGCGGCCGGGCCGATCGCGTCAGATGTCGATCCGAACGCGTTCGAGTGCGGTCCGGCTTTGCCCATGCACGTCCGAGTCGTGCGCGGGCGGGTTAACTCCCCGGGTATCTGCTTGTCGCTGCCACCCGCGCGGCTACAGTGCGCATCGCAGGCGTCTTCCGGATGGTGAGGTTCCGCAAAGTACCGTGCGGGGCGAGGCCGGACCGGGCGTCATCGCGGGGGCCCGGGAGACGCGCGCGGTGTCGGGAGGAGGTCCCGCCACCGGGGCTCCGGTGCCCCATGGCAAGCGGAGCTGGGGTGTTGGCGTTGGCAGTGGTGAACGGCGAATCCGCCTCTCAGCCCACCTTGATCGGCTCGGTGCAGCGGGCGCTGCGGCTGCTGGAGGCGGTGGGTACCCACCCCGAGGGTGCGCCGGCCAAGCAGCTCGCCCGGGAGACCGGAATCCCCCTTCCGACGAGCTACCACCTGCTGCGGACCCTGACGCACGAGGGCTATCTGCGGCGTGAGGACGGCGTCTTCGTCCTCGGTGCCGCGGTGGAGGTCATCGGCCGGGCCGGGGCCAGGTCCCGGCAGCGGTTGCGGATCTCCGAGGCACTGGCCGTGGCGGGCCGGGAGCTGGACGCCGCCGTCTACTTCGCCGTCTACCGCGAGGGCGAGGTGGACGTCGTCGCGGTCACGGACGACCCGGAGCGGCCACCGGTGGAGGAGTGGGCCGACTTCCGCACCACCGCACACGCTCACGCCATCGGGCAGTCTCTGCTCGCGCAGATTGACGAGGCGTCCAGGAGGGAGCATCTGTCGCGGTACCCCGTGCAGTCGATAACGCCCTTTTCCGTACGAACTGAGGACGATCTGCTGCACCGTTTGGACACGGTGCGTCGCGGTCAAGTGGCCTACGAGAGCCAGGAATATGCTCTGGGCACGGTGTGCGCGGCCATTCCCCTCCAGGTCGGCGCGGCTGCCGCGACGCTCGCCGTATCCCTTCCGGCCGACGAACTGCATCGATTGCGGTCGGTTACGGCTCGACTACGGAAAATGGCGGAGTCGACACTAACGACACTCGCCTTCTCTATCAGTATCTGAAAACTCACTCCTTGTGATCCGTCCGCACGTGGCAGACGATGGCGTCCATAGGGCTATGGGGGATGTTTCCCGGCCATCTCCGATCAAGTGCGGGGCAGTGGTTGATGACCGACACAGTTCAGGCAGAAGTGATCATGAGCTTCGTCGTCTCGGAGGAGCTCGCGTTCCGGATCCCGGTGGGGCTGGACTTCGACCGCGCCGATCCGTACGCCGTCCGCCTCACCTTCGACCTGCCCGGCGACGCTCCCGTCACCTGGGCGTTCGGCCGTGAGTTGCTGCTGGACGGACTGAGCCGCCCGTCCGGGGAGGGCGACGTGCGGATCGAGCCGGCCTCCCCCGAGCACCTCGGCGAGGTCTTCATCAACCTCCAAGTGGGCAGCGAGCGCGCCCTGTTCAAGGTCAGCGCGGCGCCGCTGGTGGCCTTCCTGGACCGTACGGACCGGCTGGTACCGCTCGGTGAGGAAGAGGTCTGCGACACGCTGGAGGCCGTACTCGACCGGATCCTGACGGAGGCCCCGGCGGGCTGAGCCCGTCCCGGCTCCGCCGCCCCGCTCGGCGCGCTGACCCCGCCCAGGGCCCGCCAACCGCCCTGACGGGCCGGCCCCTGCCCGACGCGCCGCCCGCGCGCACGTCGTACACGTCCGCGCGCCGCCCCTCAGCGCTTGCGTCGCCGGCCGTGGCCGCCGCGCCGGGCCGCCCTGCCGCCGGCCGGGGCCCCACCCCCGCCCGCCGCGTCCGACCCCCGCGTCTCCCGCGTGCCCTCGCTCCGGCGGTCCGCCGAGACGACCAGGGCCGCGAGCAGCGTCGTCAGCGGCACCGAGGCGACGAGCCCGATGCTGCCGACCAGCGTGCGGACGATCTCCTCGGCGACCACCTCGCTCGTGGCGACCGTGCCGACGCTGCTCTGTGCGATCGAAAACAGCAAAAGCAACGGGAGTGCGGCGCCCGCGTAGGCCAGAACGAGGGTGTTGACGACGGAAGCGATGTGGTCCCGGCCGATCCGCATCGCCGAGCCGTACAGCTTGCGCCAGCCCGCCGACGGATCCGCCTCCTTCAGCTCCCAGACCGCGGCGGTCTGGGTCACCGTCACGTCGTCGAGCACACCCAGCGACCCGATGATGATCCCCGCCAGCAGGAGACCGCGGATCTCGATGTCCGGATACAGGCCGTGCACCAGCCCGGTGGTGTCGTCCGTATTGCCGGTCAGCAGCGCCCAGTTGATGAAGACCGATCCGAGCAGCGCGATCAGCACCAGCGAGGCCAGGGTGCCGAGCACCGCCACCGACGTACGGGCGGTCAGTCCGTGGCACATGTACAGCGCGATCAGCATGATCGCGCTGCCCCCGACGACCGCCACCACCAGCGGATCGGAGCCCTGGAGGATCGCCGGGAGGATGAACAGGGTCAGCACGACGAAGCTGGCTGCCAGCGCGACCAGTGCGAGGACGCCGCGCAGCCGGCCGACGATCACCACCGCCAACGCGAAGATCGCGGCCAGTATCCACATCGGGAGGGACCGGTCGACATCGCTGACCGAGTACTGCAACTCCCTGGGCGCTTTGGGGGAGTACGCCACCACCACGTCCTGCCCGGTCGTGTAGTGCCGCAAGGCGTCCGGCGTCACCACTGTCCGGAAGGTGCGCCCGGTGTTCTGGCCCGTGGTGACCTTGATCGTGGCCTGCTCGCACGACCTGCCCTTGGCCGCTCCCCCGCTCGGCTGTTGACCCGTCGGCGACGGCGGCTGGGGCTGCTGCTCGGCATGCACATCCGCGCAGTTCACCTCCACCACCTTGATCACGTGCGCCTTCTCGGTGGGCTGGTCGAAGCCGACGCCGGACGGCTTGTGAGGCGGCGCGCCGCCCGGCCAGAGCACGATCAGGCCGACCGCCACCGCGGCCGCGAACGGGATCAGCACCGCCGCGATGACCTTGCGCAGATGCCGGGAGACAGGTGCAGCGGGTCCATGACTGTGGGCGTGGGAATGGGCGGCGGGATGGGAGTGGGACTCGTGCAGGGTCACCGCCCGATCATCCCAACAACTGCTGGGGCCCCCTGTTCACCCCGCCACATCGGCCGCTACCGTGGTGCCACCTTTGCAATCGCGGGAGCTCGGAGCACCGGGCTGAGAGGGCGCTGACCTTCGTCCCAGCGGTGTTTCACGTGAAACACCGGCGGACGGAAGCCGCTGCGTCGACCGCCGAACCTGTTACCGGGTAATGCCGGCGTAGGGAGTTGGGTCTCCATGACTCTGAAGGATGCACGCACGCCCGAAAACGGAACGGGTGCCAGCGCGAGCGGTGAGCCGCAGATCGGCTGGCACAAGGGCTATGTCTCCGGATCGCGTCCGGACCTCCGGGTCCCGGTCCGGCGGGTGCACCTCACCAACGGCAAGGACGTGACGCTCTACGACACGTCAGGGCCGTACACCGATCCCCAGATCGAAACCGATGTCCGCCGCGGTCTGGCGCCGCTGCGGGAGAACTGGATCGTCGCGCGCGGCGACACCGAGGAGTACGCGGGCCGGCCCATGCGTCCGGAGGACGACGGCCTCAAGCACACCTCACCGCGCGGCGGACTCAAGAACCTCGACGCGGTCTTCCCCGGTCGCCCACGCCAGCCGCGCCGCGGCCGTAACGGCGCCGCGGTGACCCAGCTCGCCTACGCCCGGCGCGGCGAGGTCACCGCGGAGATGGAGTACGTCGCACTCCGCGAGAACGTCGCGCCGGAGTTCGTGCGGGACGAGATCGCGGCCGGCCGCGCGGTGCTGCCGGCCAACGTCAACCACCCGGAGATCGAGCCGATGATCATCGGCAAGAACTTCCTGGTGAAGGTGAACGCCAACATCGGTAATTCGGCGGTCACTTCCTCCATCGAGGAGGAGGTGGAGAAGATGACGTGGGCGACCCGCTGGGGCGCCGACACGGTGATGGACCTCTCCACCGGCCGCAACATCCACACCACCCGCGAGTGGGTCCTGCGCAACTCCCCCGTCCCGATCGGCACCGTCCCCCTCTACCAGGCCCTGGAGAAGGTCGACGGCAGGGCCGAGGAGCTGACCTGGGAGATCTACAAGGACACCGTCATCGAGCAGGCCGAGCAGGGCGTCGACTACATGACGGTGCACGCCGGGGTGCTGCTCCGCTACGTCCCGCTGACGGCCCGCAGGAAGACCGGCATCGTCTCCCGCGGTGGCTCGATCATGGCGGCCTGGTGCCTGGCACACCACAAGGAGTCGTTCCTCTACACGCACTTCGAGGAGCTCTGCGAGATCCTCGCCTCCTACGACGTCACCTACTCGCTCGGCGACGGCCTGCGCCCCGGCTCCATCGCGGACGCCAACGACGAGGCGCAGTTCGCGGAGCTGAAGACGCTCGGTGAGCTGAACACCATCGCCAAGCGGCATGGCGTACAGACCATGATCGAGGGCCCGGGCCACGTCCCGATGCACAAGATCAAGGAGAACATCGACCTCCAGCAGGAGATCTGCGAGGAGGCGCCGTTCTACACGCTCGGCCCGCTGACCACCGACATCGCGCCCGCCTACGACCACATCACCTCCGGTATCGGCGCCGCGATGATCGCCTGGTGGGGCACCGCGATGCTCTGCTACGTCACGCCCAAGGAGCACCTGGGCCTGCCGGATCGCGACGACGTCAAGACCGGCGTCATCACCTACAAGATCGCGGCTCATGCGGCGGACCTGGCCAAGGGCCACCCGGGCGCCCAGGAGTGGGACGACGCGCTCTCCGACGCGCGCTTCGAATTCCGCTGGGAGGACCAGTTCAACCTGGCCCTCGACCCGGACACGGCCCGCGCCTTCCACGACGAGACGCTGCCCGCGGAGCCCGCGAAGACGGCCCACTTCTGCTCGATGTGCGGCCCGAAGTTCTGCTCGATGAAGATCAGCAGGAGCATCACGGAGCAGTTCGGCGGCGACCAGGGCTCGACCCCCGAGGACATCGAGGCCGGGATGCTGGAGAAGTCCAAGGAGTTCGCGGCTTCCGGAAACCGGGTCTATCTGCCCCTGGCCGACTGAGCGCCACCGGGTGGCTCCGTCGCCGGACGGAACCACCCGGGCCGGGCTCCCCGGCCGGCCCCGAGCGGTCAGTCCGGTGTCCGGTCCGGGCCGTCGTGTTCGGGGCCGGCGCCGTACTCCGGGCTGGAGTAGTTCGGGCTGGAGTAGCGCGGGCGGGAGCCCGACGAGCCGCTGTCCGGGCTGGTGAACTCGGGGCGGGTGTAGCCGAGCGTGGGGATACGGCTCTCCGGGGCCGTGGTGTGGCGTGGGACGTAGCGGACGGGGTCCACCTCCGGACGGGCCGACGGGTCCGCCAGCGCCTCGCGGAGGAACGGCAGCAGACCACGCTCCAGGAGGGCGCGCCGCCAGGTCTCGCGGGCGTCGTCCAGGGCCTCGCCCAACTCGTCGGTTCTGGAGGACCGGTCGGAGGGGCCGTTGCGCAGTGCCGTGATGACCAGGCCGACCATCGCGACGAGCGTGCCGGCGGCGGTGAGTGCCGCGAAGACCCAGCCGACGCTGATCAGCGGCTGCGCCAGCGACTTGTCCGGGTTGACCGCTCGCAGCACATAGCCGATGAGCAGGAAGAGGACGGCGGCGATGCCCGCGAGGACCGGGGCGAGCACCGCGATCACCGCGGCCAGCCCGGCCCCGGGGGTTTCGGCCTCCCCCGCCGCCGTCACGGTGGCCGGTCCCGCATCCCCCTCGGCGGCGGTCGCCGCCTCCTGGCCTCTCGCGCCGGCGCCGGACGTGGCGGACACCGGCGTACGCAACTCGGTGCGGAGCTGGACGTAACGCTGGTATTCGGCCGTGGCGCAGGCGGCGATGGCGGTGGTCGCGCTGAGCGCCATCGTGCGCAACTGCTCGGTATTGAGGTGCTTTCCCGCGGCGGCGTCGGTGCCGTCCGGGCGGTAGGCGGCGGTACGCAGCGCCTCATCAAGGAGCCGCGCGAATTCCGCGCGGTCCTCGTTCAGCAGGTGCGGAGCGCTGTTCATGTGCATCCCCCGATGCTCCGTAGGGCCGTACGGCCGGCGTGGGCCGGGCAGTGGGCGGAAACGGAGGAGAGCCTGCTACGGATAGACCGATGGTAGAGCGACTCCGGCACGTGGTGACAGAGAGTTTGCGGAATTGAGTAATGCCACGACCGGATTCCGCCCGTGGCGCCGCCGTGTTCCGTCGTTGAACGACCGTCCGTGAGCCCGCAGCAGACCCGCTCGGGAAACTCTCAGCCGGCCAGGGGGAGTTGCACGACCAGCAGTTTTCCGGCCATTGTGACGCCGCCGTCCATGGCGATCGCCAGCCCGTCGGCGTAGACGTGCGGTCCGTCGACCGCGATGCCGTCGCCCTCGCCGTCCTCCGTGCCCACCTCGCCCAGCAGATACGGGATCGGGCTGTGGCCGTGGACGACCCGGTCGCCGCCGTAGGCGTCCAGGAGCTCGCGTACGGCCTGCGAACCGGAGTCGTCGCGGAACGCGAAGCGCTTGGTGAACTTGCGGAAGAGGTCCCACACTTCGTCGGCGTCGCTGCGGGTCAGCACGTCGTGGACGGTGTCGTTGACGGCCTCGATGGAGTCGCCGTATTCCAGGTAGGCGGTGGTGTCGGAGTGCACCAGCAGGTGCCCGTCCTCCTCCATCACCGCGTCCAGCCGAGCCATCCACTGGAGGTGGTGGTCCTCCAGGCGGTCCATGTCGGTCTTCTGGCCGCCGTTGAGGAGCCAGGCGGCCTGGAAGGAGGCGGTGCCGGCCCCTGACTGGACGGGGGTGTCGCCGAACCGCTTGGCGCCCAGCAGCAGGAGCTCGTGGTTGCCCATCAGCGCCTTGCAGTAGCCGCCGGCCGCCGCGGCCTGGGCGGAGAGCTGCATGACCAGGTCGATGACGCCGATGCCGTCCGGGCCGCGGTCGGTGAAGTCGCCGAGGAACCAGAGCCGGGCGTTGCCGGCCGCCCAGTTGCCGTCCGCGTCGATCAGGCCCTCGGCGGCCAGCGCCTCGCGCAGCTCGTCGTAGTAGCCATGCACATCGCCGACGACGTACAGCGGGCCCATGCCCTCGGGCGCGTCGGACTCGCTCGCGGCCTCGGGCACCGGGACGACGGCCTGGTGGTCGATGAGGGTGTCCGTACGGCCCGGGGTGACGACCGGGAGGTCGCGGGCGGTCGGGGTGTAGTCCTCGGGGAGCTCGGCCGGCGGCGCGGGCGGCGCCACGGGGGGCGCGGCGGGCGGGGCCGGCGTGCCGGCGGGCAGGTGGAGCGGCGGACCGACGGGCGGAACGGGGGCTCCGGCGGGCACGCCGGAAGGCGCTCCGGGCAACGGAGCGGACTCCGGAGTCTGTCCCCCCATGGTCCACACCATGGGTCCCTGACTGGCCCCCTGAGTCATCGACCCCTCCACCGTCGCGCCGCCTGCACCTCTCGGACCTTTGCCTGGTCGACGGCGGTCCGCGGTGTCGTCCGCCCATCATAGGAATGCCGGTCGCGGGTTGTGACGCACCCGGGGGTGGTCAATCCCGCAAAGCCAGGCATTCACGGATGATTTGTGCCGTGATCGACCTGTTTTTTCCTGCACGGTGGGGCGTCCGGCACGGACCGGTACGCCCGTAAGACGTCGTCCGGGCGACGCGCGGAGCCTGCCCTTGGACCCCTGGCCCGGTCGGACCGGGGTGCAAAGACAGGCTCTCAGTCACCGGAGGGACCTCGTGGCGGGCTGACGGTCGTCCGGGGCGACCGTCGCTGGGACGAGGTCCGCACGATCAGATCGGTCGGTATCACCTGTTCGATGGGCCGCCCGTTGTCGAGTCCTTCGATGGCGTCGATGAGGATCTGGACGACGGCGGTGCCGATGCGGCGCGGCTTGAGGGACAGGGTGGTGATGGGCGGCTCGGTGGTGGCGTAGACGGTGGACTCGCTGCAGCAGACCAGCAGCAGGTCCTCCGGCACCCGCAGGCCGTAGCGCCGGGCCGCGGCGAGCAGGTCGGTGCCGTTGGGGTCGAAGAGGCCGTAGACGGCGTCCGGCCGGTCCGGGCGGGCGAGCAGCCGGTCGGCCGCGACGGCGCCCGCGCACGGGTCGTGCGCGGGGTAGGACTCGTAGACCGGATCCTGGCCGACCCGCTCGCACCAGCGCAGGTAGGCGGTGGTCGACAGCCGGGTGTAGGTGTCGGTGGTCGTGCCCGTGAGCAGGCCGATGCGGCGGGCGCCGGCGTCGGCGAGGTGATCGAGCAGGCCGAGTACGGCGGCCTCGTGGTCGTTGTCGACCCAGCCGGTGACCGGCAGGGCGCCGCCGGGGCGGCCGTCGGAGACGACGGGGATCCCGTGCCGGACGAGTTCGGTGACGACCGGGTCCCCGTCGGCGGGGTCGATGACGACGGTGCCGTCCAGGGCGACGTTGGACCACACGTCGTGGCGGGAGGTCGCGGGGAGGATGACCAGCGCGTATCCGCGGGCCAGGGCCGCGGAGGTGGCGGCTCTGGCCATCTCGGCGAAGTACGCGAATTCGGTGAAGGTGAAAGGTTCATCCCCGTACGTGGTCACGGTCAGGCCGAGGAGGCCGGACTTGCCGGTACGGAGGGTGCGGGCGGCTGCGGACGGGCGGTAGCCCAGCCGGTCGGCCACCTCGCGGACGTGGCTACGGGTGGCATCCGGAAGCCGGCCCTTGCCGTTGAGCGCGTCGGAGACGGTCGTGATCGACACACCGGCTGCGGCGGCCACGTCCCGGATGCCCGCCCGCCCCAGCCGGCGACCGGTTGACCGGCTCACCTGGTGCTTCCCTGCTGCTGTCATGGCGAGCCGATAGTAGGGCTCGGTAGGGCCATTCGCGGGGCTCGGCCTACGACTGCGGAAAGGCACGTTTCTGCAAGGTGATCAACCGTCAATTACCTGTGAAACAAAGTAAGTTGGCGTTAAGATCGATCATTCTGGGGGAGATTTGCTGTCTTCGCCTGTCGATCCGTCCAGGTCTCGAAGAGGTCTCAAGTCACCTTGACGGGGGATGCGCGCCACGGCGTGAGCCACCGGCGCGCAGAGGCTCATGGAGCGCGCCCCCGGTCGCCTCGCGCGGGGTTCCCGCGCGTCCGGCCCGGGCCCGGGGAAGGCCCGTGAGGCGGTTCCGCCGGCCGTCGGGTCTGCCGCCGAACGGGTCAATCCTCATAAGGTGTGCAGTATTGGAGACGAGCGGGACGGTCGAGGAGGACCTGCGGTGAGCGAGAAGACCCCGAAACTGCGTGCTGCGCTGGACGGCATCCCGACCTACAAGCCCGGCCGGCCGGCGCCGGCCGGCGGCCCGGTCACCTACAAGCTGTCCTCCAACGAGAACCCCTATCCGCCGCTTCCCGGTGTCCTGGAGCGCGCGGTGACCGCGGCCGGCTCCTTCAACCGCTACCCGGACCTCGCGTGTACCGGCCTGGTGGCGGAGCTGTCCGAGCGGTTCTCGGTGCCGGTGGAGCACCTGGCGACCGGTACCGGCTCGGTGGGCGTGGCCCAGCAGCTGGTCCAGTCGACGGCCGGGCCCGGCGACGAAGTGATCTACGCCTGGCGGTCGTTCGAGGCGTACCCGATCATCACCCAGGTCTCCGGTGCCACGTCCGTGCCGGTCCCGCTGACCTCCGGCGAGGTGCACGACCTGGACGCGATGCTCGCCGCGATCACCGACCGCACCCGGCTGATCTTCGTCTGCAACCCCAACAACCCCACCGGCACCGTCGTGCGCCGTGCGGAGCTGGAGTCCTTCCTGGACCGGGTGCCGGACGACGTGCTGGTGGTGCTGGACGAGGCGTACCGCGAGTTCATCCGGGACCCCGAGGTGCCGGACGGCATCGACCTCTACCGGGACCGGCCCAACGTGTGTGTGCTGCGTACCTTCTCCAAGGCGTACGGCCTGGCGGGGCTGCGGGTGGGCTTCGCGGTGGGACACGACGACGTGGCCGCCGCGCTGCGCAAGACGGCGGTGCCGTTCGGGGTCAGCCAGCTCGCGCAGGAGGCGGCGGTGGCGTCGCTGCGCAGCGAGACGGCGCTGATGGAGCGGGTCGAGACGCTGGTGGCCGAGCGTGCGCGGGTGGCCGAGGCGCTGCTCGGGCAGGGCTGGACGGTCCCCGAGTCGCACGCCAACTTCGTCTGGCTGCGGCTGGGGGACCGTACGACCGACTTCGCGGCGGCTTGTGAGCGGGCCGGCGTGATCGTGCGGCCGTTCGCCGGCGAGGGGGTCCGGGTCACGATCGGCGAGAGCCCGGCCATGGACCTGTTCCTGCAGGCCGCGGAGGACTTTCGCAAGGCGCTGTAAGCGCTGTGACGCGGTGAGCAAGCCGCGGTAAGACCTTGCATCGAGGCCGTGGGTCCCTGACCCGCGGCCTCAGGCTTTTTGTACGCGGATCGGGTCGCCGCTGCGGACGGTGGCCAGCGCGCGCGGGTCGCCGTCGATGCGGCCCAGCACGTTGCAGGCGGAGGCGAGCCGTGGCTCGTCGCCCTCGGACATCGGTGTCGGGCCGTAGGGGAGGGCGAGGGCGTTGCCCGGGGGCCAGAAGGCGACCGTGCCGGGTTCGACGACCTCGCGGGCGTCGGCCTCCAGCGCGGGGGCGAGGCCGGTGTCGAAGTAGACCTCCTCGCCCCAGGTGTGGGCGGTGGAGTCGACCGGCAGGGCGGCGAGGAGCGCCGCGGCGGTCGGGGTGTCGTCGAGCGTTGCGGTCACGTGCCCTGCGGGCCAGCTGAGGCGGATCTTCATGGGGCCGAATTCAACAATATGTTGAAGCTCGGCGGAAGAGGGCTTCCGGGGGCGATGTGCGCCTCCGCCCCACATGTGTAGAGGGCATGAATTCGGCCGTGATGGCCGTCACGCACCCCCGCCGTTATGGCTGAGAAGTGATGGGAGATAATTGCTTGTGAATGTGAACGCGTTCACAAGCCCGTCCCGGTATGTACCGCTTTATGTGACGCAAAAGGGACATTGCCTCCCAAGGCAATGGCGACGTAAGGAGAGCAAGGCGTGGAACTGGCGTTGGCGCCAGAGACACTGGCGCGATGGCAATTCGGCATCACGACCGTCTACCACTTCCTGTTTGTCCCCTTGACGATCTCCCTCGCCGCTCTGGTGGCCGGACTTGAGACCGCATGGGTGCGAACGGGCAAGGAGAACTACCTCAAGGCCACCAAGTTCTGGGGCAAGCTGTTCCTGATCAACATCGCGATGGGTGTCGTCACCGGCATCGTCCAGGAGTTCCAGTTCGGCATGAACTGGTCCGACTACTCGCGGTTCGTCGGTGACGTCTTCGGCGCCCCGCTGGCCTTCGAGGCCCTGATCGCCTTCTTCTTCGAGTCCACCTTCATCGGTCTGTGGATCTTCGGCTGGGACAAGCTGCCCAAGAAGATCCACTGCTTCTGCATGTGGATGGTCTCGATCGGCACGATCCTCTCGGCGTACTTCATCCTGGCCGCGAACTCCTGGATGCAGCACCCGGTCGGCTACCGGTACAACGCCGCCAACGGGCGGGCCGAACTCACCGACTTCTGGAAGGTGCTGACCCAGGACACCACCCTGGTCGTCGTCTTCCACACGCTGACCGCGGCCTTCCTGACCGGCGCCGCGTTCATGGTCGGCATCTCCGCCTTCCACCTGATGCGCAAGAAGCACATCAAGGTCATGCGGACCTCGCTGCGGCTCGGGCTGATAACCCTGGTCATCGCCGGCGTCCTCACCGCGATCAGCGGCGACTCGCTCGGCAAGGTCATGTTCAAGCAGCAGCCGATGAAGATGGCAGCCGCCGAGGCGCTGTGGGACAAGGAAGAGCCGGCGCCGTTCTCGGTCTTCGCCTACGGCGACGTCGACCAGGGCCACAACAAGGTCGCCATCGAGGTTCCCGGCCTGCTCTCGTTCCTCGCGCACAACGACTTCAGCTCGCCGGTCCCCGGCATCAACGACGTCAACAAGGCCGAGCAGCAGAAGTTCGGCCCCGGCGACTACCGGCCCAACATCCCGGTCGCCTACTGGGGCTTCCGCTGGATGATCGGCTTCGGCATGTCGTCGTTCGCCATCGGGCTCGCCGGGCTCTGGCTCACTCGTAAGAAGTTCTGGCTGGCGCCGGGGCTGCGGACGGGGGACGAGGAACCACCGCTCCTCGCGCTCACCAAGAACAGGGTGCTCGGCGCCCGGCTGAGCAAGTGGTACTGGTCGCTGGCCTTCGTCACGCTCGGTTTCCCGCTGCTGGCGAACTCCTGGGGCTGGATCTTCACCGAGACGGGCCGCCAGCCCTGGGTCGTCTACGGCGTGCTGCGCACTTCGGACGCGGTCTCCCCGGGCGTCTCGCAGGGCGAGGTGCTCACCTCGATGATCGTCTTCACCACGCTCTACGCGATCCTCGCCGTCATCGAGGTCAAGCTGCTGGTGAAGTACATCAAGGCCGGCCCCCAGGAGCTCAGCGACGCCGACCTCAACCCGCCCACCAAGATCGGCGGCGACAGCACGGACGCCGACCGGCCGATGGCCTTCTCGTACTAGGAGGCGACTGTGCAACTCCACGACGTCTGGTTCGTCCTCATCGCCTTTCTCTGGACCGGGTACTTCTTCCTCGAAGGGTTCGACTTCGGGATCGGCGTACTCACCAAGCTCCTCGCCCGCGACCGGCGCGAGAAGCGTGTCCTCATCAACACCATCGGGCCGGTCTGGGACGGCAACGAGGTCTGGCTGCTCAGCGCGGGCGGCGCGACCTTCGCCGCCTTCCCCGACTGGTACGCCACCCTCTTCTCCGGCTTCTACCTGCCCCTGCTGCTCGTCCTCGTCTGCCTGATCGTGCGCGGTGTCGCCTTCGAGTACCGCGCCAAGCGGCCCGAGGAGAGCTGGCAGCGCAACTGGGAGCAGGCGATCTTCTGGACCTCACTGCTGCCCTCGGTGCTGTGGGGCGTCGCGTTCGGCAACCTCGTACGCGGCGTGAAGATCGATGCGCACAAGGAGTACGTCGGAAGCGTCCTCGATCTGCTCAACCCGTACGCGCTCCTGGGCGGGCTGGTCACGCTGGCGCTGTTCACCTTCCACGGCGCGGTCTTCGCCTCGCTCAAGACGGTGGGCGACATCCGGGAGCGGGCGCGCAAGCTGGCGACCGTCCTCGGGCTGGTCACCGCCGTGCTCGCGGTCGGCTTCCTGAGCTGGACCCAGGCCGAGAAGGGTGACGGCAGCAGCCTGATCGCCATGATCGTCTCGGTGGCCGCGCTGGCCGCCGCCCTCGGGGCCAACAAGCTCGGGCGGGAGGGCTGGGCGTTCGCCTGCTCCGGCATCACCATCGTGGCCGCGGTCGCGATGCTGTTCCTGACGCTCTTCCCGAACGTCATGCCGTCCACGCTCAACGAGAGCTGGAGCCTGACCGTCGCCAACGCCTCCTCCAGCCCGTACACGCTGAAGATCATGACCTGGTGTGCGGGGATCGCCGCCCCCCTCGTGATGCTCTACCAGGGGTGGACGTACTGGGTGTTCCGTAAGCGCATAGGTACGCAGCACATCGCCGAATCCCACTAGCTGAACCGCCGCCCCTCGGGGCGGCCTCGGCAGGATGGAATGTTTCACGTGAAACCCGTCGACCCGCGTCTGCTCCGCTACGCCCACGCCACCCGCGGCTTCCTCGTCGCGGTGGTGGTGCTCGGGCTCGCCGGCGCGGGCCTGGTCGTCGGCCAGGCGATGCTGATCGCCGAGATCGTGGTCGGTGCCTTTCAGCACGATCTCGGTCTCGGCGGTCTGACCACCCCGCTCGCCCTGCTCGCCGCGGTCTCCGTCGGACGCGGTCTGGTCGCCTGGCTCACCGAGCTGGCCGCGCACCGGGCCGGTGCGGCGGCCAAGTCCGAGCTGCGGATGCGGCTGGTGGAGCGGGCGGCGCGGCTGGGCCCGGGGGCGCGTACCGCGTCGGCCGCGGGCGACGGGACCGGCGCCCGCGACCTGGAGCTGCGCACCGGCGAGCTGACCACCCTCGCCACCCGCGGCATCGACGCGCTGGACGACTACTTCTCCCGCTATCTGCCGCAGCTCGGGCTGGCGGTCGTGGTCCCGGTTGCCGTGCTCGCCCGGATCGTGACCGGTGACTGGATCTCGGCGCTGACCATCGTCCTGACCCTCCCCCTGATCCCGCTGTTCATGGTCCTGATCGGCTGGGCCACCCAGTCGCGGATGGACCGCCAGTGGCGGCTGCTCGCGCGGCTGTCGGGGCACTTCCTCGATGTGGTCGAGGGGTTGCCCACCCTCAAGGTCTTCGGCCGGGCCAAGGCCCAGGCGGAAGCCATCCGCGCCATCACCGGCGACTACCGGCGCGCCACCCTGCGCACCCTGCGGATCGCCTTCCTCTCCTCCTTCGCGCTGGAGCTGCTCTCCACCCTCTCGGTGGCGCTGGTGGCGGTCGGCATCGGCATGCGGCTGGTGCACGGCGAACTCGATCTCACCACCGGCCTGACGGTGCTGGTCCTGGCGCCCGAGGCGTATCTGCCGCTGCGGCAGGTCGGCGCGCAGTACCACGCGGCGGCCGAGGGGCTCGCGGCCGCCGAGGAGGTCTTCGCCGTCCTGGAGGCCCCGCTGCCCGCGGCCGGTACCGCGCCCGCGCCCGACGGCACCGCGCTGACCGTCGAGGACCTGGTGGTCCGCCATCCGGGACGGAGCGCCGACTCGTTGCCCGCGACGTCGTTCGAGGTCCGGCCCGGCGAGACCGTGGCCCTGGTCGGGCCGTCCGGCGCCGGCAAGTCCACGCTGCTGAACGTGCTGCTCGGCTTCACCGCGCCGTCCGAGGGGCGGGCGCTGGTCGACGGCCGGGACATCGCGTCCCTCTCCCCCGACAGCTGGCGGCAGCGGATCGCCTGGGTGCCGCAGCACCCGCACCTGTTCGCCGGCACGCTCGCCGAGAACGTACGGCTGGCGCGGCCGGACGCGACGGACGCCGAGGTCCGCGCGGCCCTGGCCGACGCCGGTGCGCTGGAGTTCGTCGACGCACTCCCCGACGGCATGGCGACCCGGCTCGGTGAAGCGGGCGCCGGGCTGTCCGCCGGCCAGCGCCAGCGCCTCGCGCTCGCCCGCGCGTTCCTCGCCGACCGCCCGATCCTGCTGCTGGACGAGCCCACCGCGAACCTGGACGGCGAGACCGAGGAGGCCGTCGTCGCCGCGGTCCGCCGGCTGGCGGCCGGCCGCACCGTCCTGCTGGTCGTCCACCGGCCGGCGCTGCTGGCGGTGGCGGACCGGGTGGTCCGGCTGGCGGGCCCGGCCACCGCCGAGGAGCGGGGCGTCGCACCGGCTGCCGCCGCCCGCCCGGCGGACCCGGGTACCGCGACCGGTACCGCCGACGCCGCGACCCCGGCCGGCGCCGACGTGGTGGACGACTCCGCGGTCGCCGGGTCCGCGCTCGGCCGGCTGCGGCGGACGGCCCGCTCCCGCCGGGCGCGCTTCGCGCTGGCGCTGCTGCTCGGAAGTCTCGCGCTGGGCAGCGCGGTCGGTCTGATGGCGACCTCCGGCTGGCTGATCTCCCGGGCCGCGCAGCAGCCGCCGGTGCTGTATCTGATGGTGGCGGTGACCGCGACCAGGGCGTTCGGCATCGGCCGGGCGGTCTTCCGGTACGCCGAGCGGCTGGTCGCCCATGACGCGGTCTTCCGGATGCTCGCCGACGTACGCGTGGCCGTCTACCGCCGGCTGGAGCGGCTGGCGCCGGCCGGGCTCGCGGAGCGCCGCCGCGGTGATCTGCTCTCCCGTCTGGTCGCCGATGTCGACGCCGTGCAGGACTACTTCCTGCGCTGGCTGCTGCCCGTCGGGGCGGCGGTACTGGTCGGCGTGGGCACCGTCGGTTTCACCGCGTGGCTGCTGCCGGAGGCCGGTGCGATCCTGGCCGGCGGGCTGCTGCTCGCGGGGGTGGGCGTGCCCGCGCTCTCGGGCGCGCTGGCCCGGCGCACCGAGCGTCAACTGGCGCCGGCCCGTGGCCGGCTCGCCACCCGCGTGCTCGATGTCCTCACCGGCACCGCCGAGTTGACGGTGGCCGGCGCCCTCACCGCCCGTACCGCGTCGGTGCGGCGGGCGGACCGCGAGCTGACCCGGATCGCCTCCCGCTCGGCCGCCGTGGCCGGCGCCGGCGCCGGGCTGTCGGCGCTGCTGTGCGGACTGACGGTGGCCGCGGCGGCGGTGGCCGGCGTCCAGGCGGTGCATGCGGGCCGGCTGGAAGGGGTGGCGCTGGCGGTCGTCGTGCTCACCCCGCTCGCCGCGTTCGAGGCGGTGACCGGGCTGCCGCTCGCCGTGCAGTACCGGCAGCGCACCCGGCGGGCCGCCGAGCGGATCTTCGAGGTGCTGGACGCGCCCGCGCCGGTACGCGAACCGGCCGCCCCCGCGACGCCCCCCGAGGTGCCGTTCCCGCTGGTCGTACGGGATCTGACCGCGCGCCACAGCGGGCAGGCGCGGCCGGCGCTGGACGCGGTCGGCTTCACCCTGACGGCCGGCCGGCGGCTCGCCGTCGTCGGCCCGTCGGGCTCCGGCAAGACCACGCTGGCACAGACGCTGCTGCGCTTCCTGGACCAGGAGGCGGGGACGTACTCCCTGGGGGGCACGGACGCCCGGGCCCTGGACGGGGACGCGGTGCGGCGGCAGGTGGGGCTGTGCGCGCAGGACGCCCACCTCTTCGACAGTTCCCTGCGGGAGAACCTCAGGCTCGCCCGCCGGAACCGCGCCGACGGCCCGGCCGGCACCGAGGACCGGGACCTGTGGGACGCGCTGGAGCGGGCGCGGCTCGCCGACTGGGTACGCGGGCTGCCCGACGGCCTGGACACCATGGTCGGCGAGCACGGCGCCCGGCTGTCCGGCGGGCAGCGCCAGCGGCTGGCGCTGGCCCGTGCGCTGCTCGCGGACTTCCCGGTGCTGGTCCTGGACGAGCCCGCCGAGCACCTCGACCTGGCCACCGCCGACGCGCTGACCGCCGATCTGCTCGCCGCGACCGAGGGCCGCACGACGGTGCTGATCACCCACCGCCTCACCGGCCTGGAAGCGGTCGACGAGGTGCTGGTGCTGGACCACGGGCGGGTGGTGCAGCGTGGCGGGCACGCCGAGCTGGCCGCGGCCGACGGGCCGTTCCGGCGGATGCTGGAGCGCGAGCGTGCGGTGGACGCGGCGTACACCGCGGTGCGGATGCCGGCGTGAGAGGCCCCTCCGGCCCGGCGCGCGCCCACGTGCCGGCTCCCTGACCTCCGCAGAAATGGCCCCCCAAATGCCCGGTTATTAGGCTCGTGGGCATGGCAGCCACCGCAGGAAACCCACGCCCGGAGCCCCCGGCCCCCGGGGCCGGCGGCGCGGGCCCGGCCCCCGATCCGATGGAGGCCGCCACCGAGGCCACCCGCAGCCTGCGGGGGCTGTCCTCGGAGCTGACCGCGCGGGTGCCGCAGCTGCTGGAGGCGATGCGGACGGTCGGCGCGGGCCTGGACCTGCACATCACCCTCGACCGGATCGTGGAGACCGCGGCGGAGCTGGCCGACGCCCGCTACGCCGCCATCGGGATCATCGACGACGCCCGCGAGGGGCTGTCGGACTTCGTCACCTACGGCGTGACCGCGCGGGAGCACGAGCGGATCGGGGCGCTGCCCGACGGCCACAAGGGCCTGCTCGGCGCGCTCATCCACAACCCCGAGCCGCTGCGCCTCGGCGACCTCACCCGGGACCCGCGGTCGGCCGGTTTCCCCCCGGGGCACCCGCCGATGCGGACGTTCCTGGGGGTGCCGGTGCGGGTGCAGGGGGAGATCTTCGGCAACCTCTATCTGACGGAGAAGCGCGGCGGCGGGGAGTTCAGCGAGGAGGACCTGCACATGGTGCGGGTGCTGGCCACCGAGGCCGGCATCGCGATCGGCAACGCCCGGATGTACGCGGCGACCCGGCAGCGGGAGCGGTGGATCGACGGTTCGGTGGCGGTGACCACCGAACTCCTCGCCGGCAGCGATGTGGACGACGCACTGGCGGTGGTCGCCGAGCAGGCCCGCAAGCTGGCCGAGTCGGCGGCCGGCATCGTGCTGCTGCCCGACGACGAGGGCGGTCTGGAGATCGTCGCGGTGTCCGCCGACGACCCCGCCGGGATCCTGGGCACGCACATCCCGTCCGACAGCCCGGTGGCCGAACAACTCCTCGCCGGTGAGCCGGTGTTCGTGGACGACTCGGCCACCGACCCCCGTATGGTCACGCACGTCGCCGCCCGCTTCGGGCCGAGCATGATGCTGCCGCTGAAGAGCGGCGGCCGGGTCCTCGGCACGCTGGCGACCCCGCGGTCCCGGGGCGCCCGCCCGTTCACCGCCGCGGAGCGGACGCTGGCCACCCAGTTCGCCGCGCAGGCCGCGCTGGCGCTGGTGCTGGCCGACGCCCAGCGCGACCGGGAACGGCTGGCGGTCTTCGAGGACCGCGACCGGATCGCCCGTGACCTGCACGACCTCGTCATCCAACGGCTGTTCGCGACCGGCATGATCCTGGAGAGCGCCCAGCGCAGGACGGTGGTGCCGGAGGTGGCGCGCGGCGTCGGCAAGGCCGTCGACGAGCTGGACGTCACCATCCAGGAGATCCGGACCGCGATCTTCGCCCTGCAGCAGGGCCCGGCCGAGGCGCCGGCCGGCCTGCGGACCCGGGTACTGCGGGAGATCGGCACCGCCGCCGTACCGCTCGGCTTCCAGCCGTCCGCCGCCTTCGTCGGCCCGGTCGACGCCCGGGTCGGCGAGCTGACCGGCAAGAACCTGATCGCCGCGCTGCGCGAGGCGCTGTCGAACGCCTTCCGGCACGCCGGGGCCTCGCGGATCGAGGTCGTCGTCGACGCCACCGTCACCCTCCCGGACGGCACCGACGGCGTCCGGCTCACCGTCGCCGACGACGGCATCGGCATACCGGACGGCGGCCGGCGCAGCGGTCTGCGCAATCTCGCCAAGCGCGCCGAGTCGCTGGGCGGCGCCAGTGCGTACGGTCCGGGGCTGGGCGAGGACGGCAGCGGGACGAAGGTGACCTGGGAGGCGCCGCTGTAGCGCCGGCGGCCGCTCAGCGCGGGCGGTTCGCCGCCTCGTCGCAGCGCCGCACGAGCTGCTCGATGACGACCGCGACGCCGTCGTCGTTGTTCGAGGCGGTACGGGCGGTGGTGGCCGCCAGCACCTCGGGGTGCGCGTTGGCCATGGCGTACGAGGTGCCGGCCCAGGCCAGCATCTCCATGTCGTTCGGCATGTCGCCGAAGGCCACGACCTCCTCCGGGGCGATGCCGCGCTCCGCGCAGCAGTGCGCGAGGGTGCCGGCCTTGCTGACGCCGGGCCCGCTGATCTCCAGCAGCGCGGTGGGGCTGGAGCGGGTGAAGGAGGCGAGGTGGCCCGCGACCGTACGGGCCAGCGCGAGGAACGCGTCGGGCTCCAGGTCGGGGTGGTGGGCGAGCAGCTTGATGACGGGCTGGTCGGGGAACGCGGGGGCGTCGTCCCCGGCGCTCCCGGTGGCGGCCGGTGGCGTCACGAAGTCCTCGGCCAGCAGCTTCTCGGCGGGCGCGACGACCGCGGCCGGGTCCAGGAGGAGCGGCGGGTACTGCGGCTCGTAGTGGATGCCGCTGGTGCGCTCGACCGCGAACGAGGTGCCCGGCGCCGCGTCGCGCAGCGCGTCCACGACGTCCAGCGCGATGGTGCGTTCCAGGGGGCTGACCTCGACGATGCGGCCGCCGCGGTGCAGATCGACGACGGCCGCGCCGTTCGCGCAGATCGCCAGGCCGTGACCGTGCACATGATCGCTGACCACGCCCATCCAGCGGGCCGGGCGGCCGGTGACGAAGAACACCTCGATGCCGGCCCGCTCGGCGGCGGCGAGCGCGGCGATCGTCCGGTCGGAGACCGTCTTGTCGTCGTGCAGCAGCGTGCCGTCGAGGTCGGTGGCGATCAGCCGGGGCGCAACGGACGGTTCGGGCGCCCGGGGCGGGGTGGCGGAGGCATCAGTCACGGGGCCATCTTCCCGTACCACCGCGCACAGGAGTGCGGTGGGTTGCGCGTTTGAGCCGAACGAACCGGGCCGAACCGCCGCGGGGCACCGGCCGGGAACGGCGGATACCGGCGGATCGCCCCTTGCGCCCGGACGGCCGTACGCTCGGACCCATGCGACTGAGCACCGTGATACTCCCCGTCCGCCGCTGGTCCGACGGTGGACGGGAGGTGTGGCAGCGCGCCGAGGAGCTGGGCCTCCACGCCGCGTACACCTACGACCACCTCTCGTGGCGGACCTTTCGGGAACAGACCTGGTTCGGCGCCCTCCCGACGCTGACCGCGGCCGCCGCCGCCACCTCCCGGATGCGGCTGGGCACCCTCGTCACCTCGCCGAACTTCCGGCACCCCGTCACCCTCGCCAAGGAGCTGATCTCGCTCGACGACATCAGCGACGGCCGGGTCACGCTGGGCATCGGCGCCGGCGGCAACGGCTTCGACGCCACCGCGCTCGGCCAGGAGGCATGGTCGCCGCGCGAGCGGGCCGACCGCTTCGGCGAGTTCGTGGGGCTGCTCGACCGGCTGCTGACCGAGGACGCCGTCACGTACGAGGGCGTGCACTACTCCGCGGACGAGGCGCGCAACATCCCCGGCTGTGTGCAGCGTCCGCGGCTGCCGTTCGCGGTGGCGGCCACCGGCCCGCGCGGACTGAAGCTCGCCGCCCGGTACGGCCAGGCGTGGGTGACGACCGGGGACCCCAAGGTCTCGAACGCGGGCGGTACGCCGGCCGAGTCGCTGGCGGCGGTCCGCGGGCAGCTCGAACGGCTCGCCAAGGCGTGCGCCGAGCAGGGCCGGGACGCCGCCGAGCTGCAGAAGATCATGCTGACCGGCTTCACGCCGGACCGCCCGCTGGACTCCATGGACGCCTTCGTCGACTTCGCCGGCCGGCACGCGGAGCTGGGCATCGACGAGCTGGTCCTGCACTGGCCGATCGCCGATTCCGTCTTCGCGGCCGACACCGCGCTCTTCGAGCGGATCGTCACGGAGGGGCCGGCGCAGCTGGACGCCGCGTAGGGCGCGGGGGCGGCGCTGCCCCGAGGTCCGGCCCGCAGGGCGGCTCGCGCCGAGGGCGCTCTGCGGGGCGGGGCCTCGGGGGCGACGTACGGGCCGGCCGACGCGCTCGGCATCCGGTGCCTCGGCTTTACCCCGTATATAGCCGTGAAGAGGGAGAATCGGGGCAGCGGCGCAGTGTGGCGGACGCGGCGCGCCGGGCGAGGCCGGCGCGCGAGCGGGCTGTCGCGCTGCGCGAAGTGCGGTGTGTGTGGAGGAGCCATGGCACAGACCCGATTCGCCCCGGACCGCGGGCTCACGTCGCGCATGGTCACGACGATGTTCCTCATCGGACTGCTGTACGTCGTGGTCGTCAGTGTGCTGGTGGTGCTGCTCAAGGGCGCCTGGGTGGTGGTGCTGCTGATCGCCGGGGCCCTGTTCGTCGCGCAGTTCTGGTACAGCGACCGGATCGCGGCGTTCAGCATGGGTGCGCGCGAGGTCACGCCGGAGCAGGCACCCGAGCTGCACGGGGCCGTGGACCGGCTGTGCGCGCTGGCCGACATGCCCAAACCGCGGGTCGCGATCGCCGAGTCGGACGTGCCGAACGCCTTCGCGACCGGCCGTAACCAGAAGAACTCGATGGTCTGCGCCACGACCGGGCTGCTCCGACGGCTGGAGCCGGAGGAGCTGGAAGGGGTGCTGGCCCACGAGCTCTCGCACGTCGCGCACCGCGATGTCGCGGTGATGACGATCGCGTCCTTCCTCGGCGTGCTGGCCGGGATCATCACCCGCGCCGCCCTGTGGAGCGGCGTCGGACGCAACAACCGGGACCAGAACGCGGCCATCGCCGTGCTCATCGTCACCGCCGTCAGCGTGGTCGTCTACGCGATCAGCTTCCTGCTGACCCGGCTGCTGTCCCGTTACCGGGAGCTGTCCGCCGACCGGGCCGCCGCGCTGCTGACCGGCCGGCCCTCGGCGCTGGCCGCCGCGCTGACGAAGGTCACCGGTCAGATCGCGCGGATCCCGACCGAAGACCTGCGCAAGGCCCAGCCGTTCAACGCCTTCTACTTCGCTCCGGCGTTCAACAAGGAGAGCTTCAACCAGCTGCTGTCCTCGCACCCGACGCTGGAGCAGCGGCTGGAGCAGCTCGGCCGGATAGCCGCGGAGCTGGGGCGGCCGTGAGGGAGCGGACGGCGGCCCGGGCGCCGGAAATGATCAATGTGCCGTGATGAGCGAGGAGTTGGGTCGCGCATGGGATTTCTGGACGCCATCCTGGGCCGCAGCAAGCCGGTACGCCCCGATCTCGACCAGCTTTTCGCGCTGCCGTCCGCGGCGGTGACGCTCCAGGCCGCGGCCGGGTTCGAGGCCACCGGGCTGGGCTCGGTGTGCTTCGCGAGCGTCGAGGGCGGGGCGTTCGCGCGCATCCAGGAGGAGGCGCGGGCCCTGCTGGACGGCTCGGTGGAGTTCACCCAGGACGCCTACGGCTACACCTGGCTGCTCGTCCGGCATCCGCCGGAGGACGTGGCGGGGCTGGTCAACGACCTGCACGCGGTCAACACGTCCCTGGAGGAAGCGGGTTTCGGCCCGCAGCTGCTGTGTTCGCTGGTCGGCTTCCGCGACGACCGGCAGCGGTCGCTGGCGCTGGTCTACCTCTACAAGCGCGGCACGTTCTACCCGTTCGCACCGGCGCAGGGCGCGGGCGAGAAGCGCGACAACCCGCTGGAACTCCAGGTGCGGGCGATGCTCGGGGATGATCTGACGGTGGAGAAGGATCTGGCGCGGTGGTTCCCGGTGTGGGGGGCGCCCGGTCTGTGAACGGGGGGAGGCGGGGCGGCGGCAGGGCGAGCGGGCCGTGCTGGCCGTGCCGGCCGGGCGGGCCGGCTCAGTCCGGGGAGCGGAGGAACGCCGCCGGGACGCCGCTGGTGAGCCAGACCCCGTTGGCGCTGACCTGAAAGACATGACCGGCGCGGTGCATCGCCCCGGCGTCCACGGTCAGGACCACGGGTCGGCCGCGCCGCGCCCCCACCCGGGTCGCGGTTTCCCGGTCGGGCGAGAGATGCACGGCATGCCGGGACATCGGGCGCAGCCCCTCCTCCCGGATGGCGGCCAGGCTGCGGGCCACCGTGCCGTGGAAGAGGTGCGCGGGCGGTACGGCCTGCGGCAGATCGAGGTCCACGGGCACCGTGTGGCCCTGGTTGGCGCGGATCCGGTCGCCCTCGATCGTGTACCGCCGCTTGTCGTTGCCGGCGACCACCGCCGCCAACTCCGCCCGGGAGAACGGGAATCCGTGGTGCGAGGCCGCCGAGAGGAGCTCGTCGACGGGCACCCAGCCCTGGGCGTCGAGGGTGAGTCCGATCCGCTGCGGTTGGTGCCGCAGATGCTTGGCCAGGTATTTCGAGAGGCGCACGGAGCGCTGGTCGGTCATGCCTCCAGGGTGCCGCGCGGGGTGCCGGGCGGCACCTGAATGCGCAGCGGCCGGGGGCTGCCCGGTGGCGTGCGCACTCGTCACCGGGGGCGGCGTGCGGCTCCGTGGCACGCGCGGCGTCCCGCTCCGTGGCACGCGCGGCGTCCCGCCGGTCGCTACTTCTGCTGTCGCGCCTGCCGGTCGCCGTGCTCCTGGGTGCCTTCCTCGTGCGGGGTGACCTCTCGGTGGCCCTCCTCCCGCGGGCTTTCCTCCTGCCGGGCGCGCGCCAGTTCGTGCTGTGCCCGCGCGAGGTTGCTCGCCTTTCGCGCCTTCGCGCTCGTCACTTCCTCGGCCGCCCAACGGGCCCACTCCTCCTGGGTGGCCGACATCCGGAGGCCGTACTCCAGGGCGATGCGTCCGTAGACCGAGATCATCTCCTCGTCCCACTGGGCGGTGGCATCGATGTGCTCGTACGCGGCCCGTGCGCGGGCGGCGCCCTCGGCCTGCTGCAGCAGGTAGGTCTGCGCTTCGAGCGGGGTGATGATGCCGAGGAAGAAGACCCGCAGCAGGCCGTCGTGGCGGACGGGGCCGCTGGGCTCGACCTCCGTGAGCCAGTGGCGCAGCTCCTCCAGGCCCTCGCCGGTGATGGTGTATTCCTTGCGGCCTCGGGGGCCCTCGGCGGCCACCTCGACCAGCCCGGCGTGGGTGAGCTTGGTGAGCTCGCCGTAGACCTGGCTCTGCGTGGCGGGCCAGACGTTGGTGAGCGTGGCGTTGAACAGCTTCATCAGGTCGTAGCCGCTCGCGGGGGATTCGGCCAGCAGGCCCAGCACGGCATGTCTCAGGCTCATGGTCAGTACTTTACCTTCCACTGTTGACATGTCAAAGATGGAGGTTCTAAGTTCGACATGTCGAAGTTGGAATGTGGCGGCGGGTGAGGGATCCGGGGCCGCGAAGAAAAAGGGGGAGCCATGAACTATCTGCGGGCGTTCATCCCGTGGCTGGTCTTCGCGGGGGTGTCCTCGGCCGGCTGGCAGTGGGGCGCAATCGCCGGTCTGGTGGCCTCGGTCGTCCTGCTCATCGCCGACCGCGCCGCGGGGCTGGCCGTCGACCACCGCCTGCTGGAGTACGGCACGATCGTCTTCTTCGCGGCGCTCACCGCGCTGGCCTTCGCCCGCCCCGACAGCGACCTCAAGACGTACGGCAGCGCGCTCTCGATGGGCTGGCTGGCGCTCATCGCCTGGGCGTCGATCGCCGTCCGGCGGCCCTTCACGATGGGGATCGCGCGCCGGATGGCGCCGCCGGAGGTCTGGGAGACCCCGCTGTTCCGCCGCATCAATGTCGTGCTCACGGCCGCGTGGGCGCTGTCCTTCACCCTCTGTGCGATCGCCCAGGCAGTGGCCTCCGCCTACGCCGTGAACGTGATCTT
This sequence comes from Streptomyces lydicus, assembly GCF_001729485.1. GTDB lineage: Bacteria > Actinomycetota > Actinomycetes > Streptomycetales > Streptomycetaceae > Streptomyces > Streptomyces lydicus_D. The sequence goes on along the minus strand of NZ_CP017157.1, from coordinate 8,120,078 downwards.
CTCGATCCTCGTCCAGGTCGCCGGGTTCGTCCTTCCCGCCCGCTTCACCGCCTCGTACCCGGAGCGGGCCCGTGCCCGCTTCATGGCGCAGGCCGGTGCGCGGGCCGACATCCAGGGAGGTTTGGCGTCATGAACACCACCTCGTCCGCCGCTCCGTCCGAGTCCACCGCTCCCGCACCGCACATGGCCGGCAACTTCGCGCCGGTCGCGGAGGAGCTGACCGCCTACGACCTCCCGGTCGCCGGCACGATCCCGCCCGAGCTCAGCGGCTGGTTCCTGCGCAACGGCCCCAACCCGAAGGACGCCGCGTCGCCCCACTGGTTCTTCGGTGACGGTATGGTCCACGGCCTGCGTCTGGAGGGCGGCCGGGCGGTCTCGTACCGCAACCGCTGGGTGCGTACCGCCACCTTCACCGACGGGCTGCCCGTCCGGGACGCACGGGGTCGACGCAACCTCGCGGCGGGCGTGGCCAACACGCATGTCGTCCGGCACGCCGGCCGCACGTTCGCCCTGGTCGAGACCTCGCTCCCCTACGAGATCGACTGTCGTCCCGGCCACGAGCTGGAGACCGTCGGCGCCTACGACTTCGGCGGCCGGCTCACCACCGCCATGACCGCCCACCCCAAGACCTGCCCGACCACCGGTGAGCTGCACTTCTTCGGCTACGACGTCGCTCCGCCGTACCTCACCTACCACCGCGCCGATGCCGCCGGCGAGTTGGTGGTCAGCCGCCCGGTCGACATGCCGGCGTCCACGATGATGCACGACTTCCACCTGACCGCCGGCCATGTCGTCTTCATGGACCTCCCGCTGGTCTTTGACCGTGCCCACCCCGGCATGCCGTACCGCTGGGACCCGGAGCACGGGGCCCGGCTGGGCGTGCTGCGCCGCGACGACCCGTACGGTGAGGTCCGCTGGCTGCCCATCGACCCGTGCTACGTCTTCCATGCGCTGAACGCCCATGACGACGGTGACGACCGCATCGTCCTCCACGTCTCGCGCTACGCGGACTTCGGTGGCCCGGCCCAGCCCTGCCTGTGGCGGTGGACGATCGACCTCACCTCGGGCACGGTCGCCGAGGAACAACTCGACGACCACCCTTGCGAGTTCCCACGGGTGGACGACCGCCTCGCCGGCCTGCCGGCCCGCTTCGGCCATGCCACCGCGGGCGAGCTGCCCGGTTCCGGCCCCGTACCGGGGGCCCTGCTCCGCTACGACCTGCGGACCGGGGCGGTCGTCCGTCATGACTTCGGTCCGGGCCGCACGCCGGGCGAAGCGGCCTTTGCCCCGGCGGACGACCTCCCCGGCGGCCGGGGATGGCTGATGACGTACGTCCACGACGCGCGGACCGATACCAGCGATCTGGTGATCCTCGACGCGGAGGACATATCCGCCGACCCCGTGGCCACGGTCCGCCTTCCGCAGCGCGTGCCCTACGGCTTCCACGGCAACTGGCTCCCGGATCCGACGAGTTGAGCGGCCAGGACGTGCGCGGGCGCGTCCGCCCGAACCTTGACAACACCACAGAGCGGACAGCGGGCGGAGGGTGACGGGTCCTATCCGTGGGGGCCCGCCGCGGGACCCGAGGGGGGCGTCCTACGGGGGCTGCCCGAGGCCAGTGCGTCCAGGGTGCGGGCCTGCACCTCCCGCCGGGCAGCGGCGGTGATGAACGCCGCGGTGTGCTCGGCGCCCACCAGGGCCCGCACGGCCTCTACGGCTTCGGCGGGGAGCACCACCGCCTCCGAAGCCGTGGCTTCCGGGGCGGCCCTCTCCGGGCCGGGCGTCTCCGCGGCGGTCGCGGTACGGGGGGCCGCGACCGCCCCGGGGGCGGACCGGGGCCGGTGGACGCCGGCGGCCCGCTCGGCCGCCGGGTCCTTCGTTCCGGTCGTCCCCCGCGGCTCCGGGCCCATGGCCGCGGCCGCCCTCCGGGCCTCCGGGAGCGCCTCGCTGAGGTGCTGGCGCAGATAGCGGGTGGCCAAGGTGCGCATGGCGCGGGCGAGTTCGGCGTCGATGGTCTGCTGGGCCAGCGGGCGCAGCCGGCGTACGAGGGCGGCCGCCTCCGCGGCCTCCGCCTCGGTCGGCGGGTGGTCCAGGAAGGGCTGGAAGACGTGCTCGGTGGTGAAGTCCAGGAAGCGGGCGGCGATGTGCTCCACCTGTCCGCGCACCTCCCGCAGATGCCCGGAGATCGCCAGGAGGGGCACACCGGCGGAGTGCAGTTCGGTGGCGACCGCGAGTTCCTGCGGGCTGGGCACCAGGAACTCGTCGTCCCGGTCGGGAAGGCGTTCCAGGACTCCCAGCTCGACGGCCTCGGCGACCGCGGACTCGTCGGAGGTGCCCCCGAAGGCCGCGTCCAGGTCGGCGCGGCTGATGCGGGCCGCCTTCTCGTCGGTCCAGGGGCCGTCGATCTCGGCGACCAGCCCCAGCACCCCGCCGAGGTCGAGGCCGGCGTCCCACGCCTGGAGGAGTTCCTTGATGCTGGCGAGGGTGTAGCCGCGGTCGAGCAGATCGGCGATCTGGCGCAGCCGCGCCAGATGGGCGTCGCCGTAGACGTTCGCGCGGCCGCGGCGCTCGGGGCGGGGGAGCAGTCCGCGGTCCTGGTAGGCGCGGATCGTGCGGACCGTGGCGCCGCTGAGGTGGGCCAGGTCCTCGATGCGGTATTCGGCCGGGCGGGGTGCTGCGGGCGGCTGCTCGGTCACTGCGGTGCTCCTCACGAGATGGCCGCGCGCTACGAGACGGCCGCGCGGCCCACCGCGCCCGCCGCGGCCCGCGCGGCCGGCGAGGACGCCAGGTAGGCGACGGCCGTGCGCGGCGACCCTTCCTGGGAGGGATGGTACGACCGCCGCGCATAGCGCGGTATCGCCGCTCCCAGCTCACGCCGGGGCTCCCGCCGCGTCTCCGGGCCCCCGCCGGTGTTCCGGGCGCCCGCCGGTGCTCCGGGGCTCCGGTTCCAGTCGGCGGGGCGCTCGGGGCCTCGGCCGGGGTCAGAGCTTCGGCTCCATGCGGGCGAGGGTGCGCAGGGCCCGTGGGGCGAAGCGGGACAGCAGATGGGCACCGCGGGCCTCGGGGGTGACCGGCACCACCGCCTCGTTGCGCACCACCGCGCGCAGCACGGCGTCGGCCACCTTCTCCGGCGGGTAGTTCCGCAGCCCGTACATCCGCGCGGCCTTGGTCTGGCGGCGCTTCTCCTCCTCGGCGGAGACACCGGTGAAGCGGGCGGTGGCAGTGATGTTGGTGTTGACCAGGCCGGGGCAGATGGCCGAGACACCGATGCCCTGGCCGGCCAGCTCGGCGCGCAGGCACTCGCTCAGCATCAGCACCGCCGCCTTCGAGGTGCTGTAGGCGGGCAGCATCTTCGACGGCTGGAAGGCCGCGGCCGAGGCGGTGTTGACGATGTGGCCGCCCTGCCCGCGCTCCGCCATCCGCCGCCCGAAGGCCCGGCAGCCGTGGATGACACCCCACAGGTTGACGTCCAGCACCTTCTTCCAGTCCTCGGTGCTGGTCTCCAGGAAGGAACCGGACAGGCCGATGCCGGCGTTGTTCACCAGCACGTCGACGGTGCCGTACTCGGTGTCGACCTTGTCGGCGAGCTTCTCCATCGCCGCCTCGTCCGAGACGTCGACGACCTCCGACCAGGCGTGTGGAGCACCGATCAGACGGGACATCTCGGCGGTCCGGGCCGCGCCCTCGGCGTCCCGGTCCACGGCGACGACCCGGGCGCCGGCCTCGGCGAAGGCGAACGCCGTCGCCCGGCCGATGCCACTGGCCGCGCCGGTCACCAGCACCAGCTGCCCGCCGAACCGGTCCGCGTACGGGCCGGGAGCCGTGGCGTGCTTCGCCGGGTCGCCCTCTTCGCGGGCGGTGACGAACTCGGTGATCCAGGAGACGAGTTGGTCGGGGCGGGTGCGGGGGACCCAGTGCTTGGCCGGGAGGGTGCGCCGCACCAGTCGGGGTGCCCACTGCTCCAGGTCGTCGTAGAGGCGCTGGGAGAGGAACGCGTCCCCGGTGGGGGTGACGAGCTGGACCGGGCAGTGCGCATAGGCGTCGGTGCGGGGCCGGCGGAGCCTTGCGCGCACGTTGTCGCGGTAGAGCCAGGCGCCGTGCGCGGCGTCCGTCGGCAGCGAGGCGGTGGGGTAGTCGCCGGCCGCGACCTTCTCCACCCGCTGCAGGATCTGCGGCCAGCGCTTGCCGAGCGGTCCCTTCCAGGCCAGTTCGGGGAGCACGGGGGTGTGCAGCATGTAGACGTACCAGGACTTGGCGCCCTGGGCGAGGAGCTGGGCGGCCCGGCGGGGAGTGGGGCGGGCCACCCGTCGCTTGATCCAGTGGCCGAAGTGGTCCAGTGACGGGCCCGACATGGAGGTGAAGGAGGCGATCCGGCCCTCCGTCCGCGGCACGGTCACGAACTCCCATGACTGCACGGAACCCCAGTCGTGGCCGACGAGGTGGACCGGGCGGTCGGGGCTGACGGCGTCGGCGACGGCCAGGAAGTCGTCCGTCAGCTTCTCCAGGGTGAAGCCGCCGCGCAGGGGCCGTGGTGCGGTGGACCGGCCGCAGCCCCGGACGTCGTAGAGGACCACATGGAAGCGGTCGGCCAGGCCGCGGGCGACCTCCGACCACACTTCCTTGCTGTCGGGATAGCCGTGCACCAGCACCACGGTGGGGTGCGCCCGGTCCCCGAGCTCCGCGACGCACAGCTCGACGCCGCCGGTGCGCACCCAGCGCTCCGTGGCCCCCGCGAGCCCCGCGCCCGGCTCCCGCACCGGTACCGGCTCCCGCCCCGGGCCCCGCCCCGGGCCCCGCCCCGGGCCCTGTCCCGGATCCCGCACCGGCCTCTGGTCCCGGCCCTTGTCCCGTCCACGTCCCGTGTTCACGCGGCCTTCTCCTCCTGCCAGCGCCGCACATGCGGCAGATCGTCGTCCAGCCAAAAGGCGCTCTCCTGCGGGTCCTTGGAGTCCGTCACCACCAGGATCTCCTCGAACTTCGCGCCCGTGCCCCGGAATCCGAGGTGGGGTTCGACCGCCCACAGCCCCGGCTGCGGCGGGTGGTCGGAAAAGGTGTACGGGCTCCACAGCGGGGACCAGCCGTCGCGGTGGCCGTGCAGCGCGTCGGAGGCGAGGCCCTTGAGGGACTGGGCGCCGAACCCGAAGAGGGTGGGGGACCAGCGGCGCTGCCGGACCCGGTCGATCTTGTGGGCGATCACGCCGAAGGGATAGGCGCGGTGCCGGTTGGCGTAGCCCTGCCGCACCATCAGCCGGTCGACGTCCTCGTAGATCTCCCGCAACGGGCGCCGCTCGCGCACCTCCCGCAGGATCAGCGCCCGGTGGTTCTCGAGGTCGGCGAGCAGCCGGTCGTGCACGGGGTTGAGCCCGAGGCAGCCGGAGTAGCCGATGTCGGCCGTGAAGCCGTTGTGGACGGGGGCCATGTCGAGGATGAAGGCCATCCCCGGTTCCAGCTCGCGGTGGGTGGGGAAGAACTGCAGCGGTATCCGGAAGTTGACGAAGGCGGTGCGGTCGCCGAACCAGGCGAACGGCAGATGGAACCAGTCTCGCACCCCGCGCTCGCGCAGCCACTCGCGCTGCATCCGTGCCGCCGCGCGCTCGGTGACCCCGGGCTTGAGCTGGGCGGCGACCGCTTCCGCGCAGTCGTAGGCGAGCCGCTGGACCTCTCTGAACCCCCTTAGCTCGGCGGTGAGTTCTCCGGCTCCTGCTGAGGTCGCTGAGGTGACTGAGGCCATCGCCAACCGTCCGTCCGTGAGCAGTTCATCGCGGTACGTGCCCGTAACTTGACACTGATGAATGTGACAATGGCCGGCGGCTGCGTCAAGGGGTCCGCACGCCCTGAGCTCTCCGCGCTCCCGCCCCGGCAGGCAACGCGCCCCGCCCGAACACCCGCGAGGTGCTCCCGCCCGGCACCCGCAACCCTGAGGGTCGGGCCGCTCGAAGCAGGAGAACCCCTACGGGCCGTAATACCGCAGGGGGACCCACATCCCATCGTCTGGTCTGACGACCGATGTGGCGGGCACCACTACCGTCGAAGACGTGACTGTGATCGTGACCGAAAGCCTGAGCAAGCGGTACCCGCGGGTGACCGCCTTGGACCGGCTCTCCGTTGACATCGCCCCCGGCGTAACCGGCCTGGTGGGTGCCAACGGCGCCGGCAAGTCCACCCTGATCAAGATCCTCCTCGGCCTGGCCCCGGCCACCGAGGGGACCGCCCACGTCCTGGGGTTGGACGTGACCAAGGACGGCGGCGCCATTCGTGAGCGGGTCGGCTACATGCCCGAGCACGACTGCCTGCCGCCGGACGTCTCGGCCACCGAGTTCGTCGTGCACATGGCCCGGATGTCCGGCCTGCCGCCGACCGCCGCCCGGGAGCGCACCGCCGACACCCTGCGCCACGTCGGCCTCTACGAGGAGCGCTACCGCCCCATCGGCGGCTACTCGACGGGCATGAAGCAGCGTGTCAAGCTGGCCCAGGCGCTGGTCCACGACCCGCAGCTGGTCTTCCTCGACGAGCCCACCAACGGCCTCGACCCGGCCGGACGGGACGAGATGCTCGGCCTGATCCGGCGCGTGCACACCGACTTCGGCATCTCCGTCCTGGTGACCTCCCACCTCCTCGGCGAGCTGGAGCGCACCTGCGACCACGTCGTCGTCATCGACGGCGGCAAGCTGCTGCGTTCCTCCGCCACCGATGAGTTCACCCAGGTCACGACCTCGCTCGCGGTCGAGGTCACGGACACCGACGCGCACCCGGACGGCACCGCGGCGCTGCGTACCGCCCTGGCCGGCGCCGGCGTCGCCGTGACCGCCGGCGCCCCCGGTTCCGAGAGCCTCGCCTCCGCCGGCCGGCTGCTGTACGTCGAGGCGGCCGGTGACGACACCTACGACCTGGTGCGCGATACCGTCGCCGGGCTCGGACTCGGCCTGGTCCGGATGGAACAGCGCCGCCACCAGATCGCCGAGGTCTTCCGCGACGCGGACGCGGCACAGACCACCCCGGCCGCCCCCGCCACCCCGGCCGCTCCCGCCACTCCGGGTGCCCCCGGCGCCCCGGCCGCTCCCGCCGCACCGACCCGGGAAGGAGGCGCCCACGATGTCGCCTGAGCCCACGCCGCCCACGACGTACGCCTCCCCCGCGCAGGGCGGGGCCTCCATCCACAACATCGGCTACCGCCACTACGACGGCCCCCGGCTGGGCCGCGCCTACGCCCGCCGGTCGCTGTTCTCCCAGAGCCTGCGCGGCGCCTACGGCCTGGGCCGCTCGGCCAAGAGCAAGGTGCTGCCGATGCTGCTCTTCGCGGTGATGTGCCTGCCCGCCGCGATCATGGTGGCGGTGACGGTGGTCACCAAGGCCGGCAGCCTGCCGGTCGGCTACACCCGCTACGCCGTCTACCTCCAGGCCGTCATCGGCCTCTACCTCGCCGCGCAGGCGCCGCAGTCCGTCTCCCGCGATCTGCGCTTCAAGACCGTGCCGCTGTACTTCTCCCGCCCCATCGAGCGCGGCGACTACGTGGCCTCGAAGTTCGCGGCGATGGCGAGCGCCCTGTTCATCCTCACCGCCGCACCCCTGCTGGTGCTCTACGTCGGCGCCCTGCTGGCGAAGCTGGACTTCCTCGACCAGACCAAGGGCTTCGCCCAGGGACTGGTCTGCGTGGCGCTGCTGTCGTTGCTGTTCGCCGGGATAGGTCTGGTGATCTCCGCGCTCACGCCCCGGCGGGGCTTCGGCGTCGCCGCCGTGATCGCGGTGCTGACCATTCCGTACGGCGCGGTGAGCGCGGTCCAGGGCATCGCCTTCGTCCAGGGCAACGAGTCCGCCGTCGGCTGGCTGGGGCTGTTCTCCCCGATCACGCTCATCGACGGGGTGCAGTCGACCTTCCTCGGCGGCACCAGCTCCTTCCCCAACGGCCTGGCACCCACGACCGCAGCCGGTTTCGTCTACCTCCTCGTCACGCTGCTCGTCATCGCCGGCAGCTATGCCCTGCTGATGCGCCGCTACCGCAAGGCCGGCCTGTGACCGCCCGCCCGTCGCCCACCACCACCCCGCGAAGGAATGGGCCGCGCCCATGACAACTCTCTCGATCGACCACGTGTCCCGCTGGTTCGGCAACGTCGTGGCCGTCAACGACATCACGATGACCATCGGCCCCGGCGTCACCGGCCTGCTCGGCCCCAACGGTGCCGGCAAGTCCACCCTGATCAACATGATGGGCGGCTTTCTCGCGCCCTCCAACGGCTCCGTCACCCTCGACGGGACGACGATCTGGCGCAACGCCGGTATCTACCGCCACATGGGCATCGTCCCCGAACGCGAGGCGATGTACGACTTCCTCACCGGGCGCGAATTCGTCGTGGCCAACGCGGAGTTGCACGGTCTCGGCCGCAAGGAGGCGGGCCGTGCGCTGGCCACCGTCGAGATGGAGTACGCCCAGGACCGCAAGATCTCCACGTACAGCAAGGGCATGCGGCAGCGCGTGAAGATGGCCTCCGCGCTGGTGCACGACCCCTCCGTGCTGCTGCTCGACGAGCCGTTCAACGGCATGGACCCGCGCCAGCGGATGCAGCTGATGGAACTGCTGCGGCGGATGGGTGACCAGGGACGTACGGTGCTGTTCTCGTCGCACATCCTGGAGGAGGTCGAGCAACTCGCCTCGCACATCGAGGTGGTGGTGGCCGGCCGGCACGCCGCGTCCGGTGACTTCCGCAAGATCCGCCGTCTGATGACCGACCGCCCGCACCGCTATCTGGTCCGGTCGGACAACGACCGGGCGCTGGCCGGGGCGCTGATCGCCGACCCCTCGACGTCCGGCATCGAGGTCGACCTCGCCGAGGGCGCGCTGCGCGTCCAGGCGGTCGACTTCGCCCGCTTCACCGCTCTCCTGCCCCGGGTCGCCCGCGACCACGGCATCCGCCTGCTGACGGTTTCACCCTCCGACGAATCGCTGGAATCCGTCTTCTCCTACCTCGTAACGGCCTGAGGCTGAAAGGAGCCTGACGCATGTCCACGACCACTCCGACGGCACCGCCGGCGTCCGGCGCCGCCCCCAGGGCCGCGCTGTTCCACCCGACCGTCGCCCGGCTCACCTACCGCGCCCTGCTCGGCCGGCGGCGAGCCATGATCCTCTTCGCACTGCCCGCCCTCCTGGTGATCATCGCGGTGGCCGTCCGCACGCTGACCGGCGCCGACGACACCACCGCCGGCGGCATCCTGGGCACCTTCGCACTGGGCACGATGGTGCCGCTGATCGGCGTGATCGCCGGGACGGGTGCGATCGGCCCGGAGATCGACGACGGCTCGGTGGTCTACCTCCTGGCCAAGCCCGTGCCCCGGCCGACGATCATCCTCACCAAGCTGCTGGTCGCGATCGGCGTCACGGTCGCGTTCTCGGCGATACCGGTCCTGCTCGCGGGCTTCCTCCTCAACGGCAACAGCCAGCAGATAGCGGTGGGTTACGCCGTCGCCGCGGCGATCGCCTCGATCGCCTACAGCGCCCTGTTCCTGCTCTTCGGCACGATCACCCGGCACGCCGTGGTCTTCGGCCTGGTCTACGCCCTGGTCTGGGAGTCGCTCTTCGGCAACCTCGTTCCCGGCGCGCGCACCCTCAGCATCCAGCAGTGGGCGCTGGCCCTGGGCCAGAAGGCGGCGGCCGAGGGCGCGATCAGCTCCGACGTCCAGCTGCCGCTCGCGGTCGGCCTGTTGGTGGCCCTCACGGCCGGTGCGACCTGGTACGCCTCGCGCCGCCTCAAGGCACTCACCCTGGCGGGCGAGGAGTAGGCCCCGACGGCGGGGCGTGTCGGCCCGGCGCGATCGAACGGCACGTCCGGGACCACACGCCCCGGACCATGCGCCCGGGACCACACGCCCCGGGCCATGCGCCCCGGACTACGCGCCCCCGCCGCTCCGCTGCCGGTCGTTGAACTCCCGGACGTTGCGCAGATGCTCCTGGTAGTCCGCGGTGAAGCGGGTGTCGCCCGGCTTGACGGTGACGAAGTACAGCCAGTCGCCGGCAGGCGGGGCGCCGGCCGCCTTCAGCGCGTCCGCCCCGGGGTTGTCGATCGGGGTGGGCGGCAGGCCCGGGTACCGGTAGGTGTTGTACGGGCTCTTGGTCCGGGTGTCGGCGTGGCTGGTGCGCAGGGTGCTGCGGCCCAGCGCGTAGTTGATCGTCGAGTCCATCTGGAGCGGCATGTGCCGCGCGAGCCGGTTGGTGATGACCCGGGCCACCTTGCCCATGTCGGCCGGCCGGTCCGCCTCGGCCTGCACGATGCTGGCGATCACCACCGTCCGGTAGGAGGTGATGTGGTCGTCGGCGAGCCGCTGGTTGGCGGTCTTGACCATGTACGACACCAGTGACGCCGGCGTGGTGTCCGAGTCGATCGGATACGTCGCCGGGAAGAGGTAGCCCTCCGGGTTGCCCTTGGCCTCGGCCGGCAGCGGGAGCCGCGCGCTCCTGGCGGCCTTCGCGGTGGAGCCGCTCGGCCGATGCAGTGCCTTGTCGGCGGCGGCGTAGATCTGTCCGGCGCGCTGTCCTTCCGGGACCGTCAGCGTCTCCCCCGGCCCGCGCAGCAGTCGCGGCACGAGCACCACGGCGAGGACGACCAGGACGGCCAGCACGGCCACAAGAATGAGCCGGCCGGTGCGGGAGAACCGCGGAGCCGGCCGGCGATTGGTGCGCTGCACGTCGCTCATGAGGGCACGGTAGGCCACGGCCTGACGGAAGGGGGCCGGCCACCCCCGGATCGTTGCCGACGAGGGAGAGCGTTCACCCTGTCGTCATATCGCCCACACCCGCTCTCCCGCACCGCCGCACACACCCTCCCTCACCAGGGGCAACATCCGGACCGATGCATCGGCCACCGGGGGGGCCGGCCGCCGCCCCGGACCGTCGGAGCCGCGTTCCCGCCCCCGCCGGCGGCCGGCTCCCGGGCCCGTACAGCGCCCGGCCGCTACGCCCGACCCCCGGCCCGTACCGCGCCAGGCCGCTACGCCCGACCCCCGGCCCGTACCGCGCCAGGCCGCTACGCCCGGCGCCCGTCCCCGATCCGTCGGTCGCGGCCCGCGCCCATGCCCAGCAGTGCGATGCCCGCGCACACGGCGAGCAGCAGCAGAAGCGGCACCGTCCAGCCGCCGGTGGCCTGGTGGACGGCGCCGAGGACCAGCGGGCCGGCGGCGGCCAGCAGATAGCCGCCGGACTGGGACATGCCGGAGAGGCGGGCGGCGGTGTGTGCGTCACCGGAGCGCAGCACCATCATCGTCAGGGCCAGCCCCAGCGCACCGCCCTGCCCGGTGCCGAGCAGCGCCGCCCACAGCCAGGCGCCCGCCACCGGCGCCAGCAGCAGCCCGGTCACACCACAGGCCATCAGTGCGGCCACCGCCACACCCAGCAGCCGCTGCCGCCGCATCCGCCCCGCGAGCATCGGCACGACGAACGAACCGGCCATCTGCACCAGCGTGCTGAAGGCGAAGACCAGGCCCGCCGTGGCCTTGTCCATCCCGTGGTCGGTGAAGATCGTCGGCATCCAGGCGATGATCACGTACGCGACCAGGGACTGCGAGCCCATGAAGAGCGTGACCTGCCAGGCCAACGGGGAGCGGCTCAGCTTCGGGCCGTCCTGCGGCGCGGGCGCGGTGGTGGCCGCGGGCGTGCCGTGGCCGGTGCCGCGCCGGGTCAGCAACGCCTGCGGGACCCAGACCACCGCGGCGACGGCGGCCAGCAGCGACCAGGAGACCAGCGAACCCTGCCAGCCGCCGAGCGCGTTCTCCAGCGGGACCGCGGTGGCCGCCGAGACGGTGGCGCCCAGGATCATCGCCGTCGAGTACAGCGCCGTCATGCCGGCGGCCCGCTCGGGGAAGTCCCGTTTGATCAGGCCCGGCATCAGCACGTTCAGCAGGGCTATGGACGCGCCGACCACCGCGCAGCCGACGAACAGCGCGACCATCGGCGGCGCGATCCGCAGCACGATCCCGCCGCACAGGGTGACCAGCGCCCCGCACAGCACCGCCTCGGTGCCCCAGCGGGCCGCCAGCTTCGGCGCGGCGATCGAACCCAGGCCCATGAAGATCAGCGGGATGGTGGTCACCAGGCTGCTGGCGGCCGCGGCGAGGTGGAAGTGCGCGCCGATCTCACCGAGCAGCGGGGAGACCCCGGCCAGCGCCGCCCGCATGTTGAGCGCGGCAAGGACGATCCCGGCCAGGAGCAGCGCGGGGTGCCCGGCCCGCAGCCGCCGTCGGGCCGCGGTGACGGGTGGCGCCGCGACCAGCTCCTCCTCGGCGTCGATCAAGGGCGCTTCCGACCAGGGAGTTTCGAGCCGGAGCGCTTGGGACCGGGCTGCTTCGGACCGATGTGCTTCGGGCCGGTGTGCTTCGGAGGGGGGCGATGACATGCGTACGTACCTCACCAAACGTGTTCGCGGGAGTCTTGGGGATGCCGGGGGAGGCGGGACGGGGAACGGCCGGTGAGGAGCGTCGCCGGCTGTCAGCCACCAGGCCCTAGGGGGTGCCGGACGGCTCCGCGGCGCCCCACCGGCTCTCGGCGCCCAGCAGCGCTTCGACGGCCCGTTTCGGCTTCTCCAGCAGGTCGCGGGTGGCGCGCTCCGCCGCCGCCGGGTCGCCCGCCTCGATCGCCTCCAGGACGGCACGGTGATCGCCGTGCACGATCTGCGGCATCGCCTGATCGTCCAGCGCGCTGACCAGCGCCTCCCGCACCGAGCTGCTGAACCATCCGTACGTCGCGGTCAGCGCCGTGTTGTGGGCGGCCTCGACCACGGCTCTGTGGAAGGCGATGTCATGGTCGGCGTAGAGCTCCAGGCTGTCCGCGCGGGGCCGCCCGTCCGCGTCCGCCAGCTCGGCCTGGGCGTCCAGGGCCGCGCGCATCCGCTCCAGGTCGGCGGGCCGGTGCCGCAGCGCGGCCAGCCGGGCGGCCTCCGCCTCCAGTGCGATCCGCAGCTCCAGGACGTCGCGGATACCGGCCCGTTGGACGCCGCGCATCAGGTCGCCGGGGTCCGCGGTGGAGACGACGAACGTGCCCTCGCCCTGCCGTGACCGCAGCAGCCCGGCGTGCACCAGCACCCGTACTGCCTCACGGACGGTGTTCCGGCCGACCTGGAGCTGCTCGGCGAGTGCGTGCTCGCCGGGGATACGGGACCCCACCGGCCACTCCCCGCCCGAGAGCTGGGTCCGCAGGGCGTCGACGACGGTGTCCACGAGGGAGTGTCGCCCCGCTGCCTGCAGTGCCATGTCCGTGTCGCCCCGTTCCTGCGCCGTTTCCGCGGCGTGCTCGCGCCTTCGCGGTACCGGCCGTGTTGCCCGGTCATCCTACAACTGATGGTTTCAGCGTACACATAAGCCGTGAGGTCCGAGCGGGCCGGGGGTGGGGCCCCGGCCGATCCCGGGGCCCCACCCGTCTCACAACCCGACGTCCCGCCCCTGGATGTCCGCCAGGGACTCCCGCCGTACGAGCACCCGCGCCCGGCCGTCGGCGACCGCGATGACCGGCGGACGCCCCACCAGGTTGTAACCGGAGGCCATGGAGAGGTGGTACGCGCCGGCGACCGGCACGGCCAGCAGGTCCCCGGGCCGGATGTCGCCGGGCAGCTGGACATCGGTGGCGAGCACGTCACCGGCCTCGCAGTGCCGGCCGACGACGGTGACCGGCTCCGGCGCGGCGGGCGAGGCCCGGCCGACCAGCCGGGGCGCGTAGCGCACCCCGTACAGCGCGGGCCGCGGGTTGTCGCTCATTCCACCGTCCACCGCCACGAACGTGTGCGCCCCGGTCCGTTTGACGGCCAGCACCCGGTAGAGCACCACACCGGCCGGACCCACGACGGCGCGGCCGGGCTCGACGGCCAGCCGTGGCACCGGCAGCCCTGCCGCCGCACAGCCGCGCGCCAGCTCCGCACGGATCCGGGTGCCCAGCGCGACGGTGTCGAGCGCGGGCTCGCCGGGGCGGTACGCGACCCCGTGGCCACCGCCGAGGTCCAGCTCGGGCAGGGTGACGCCGTGCTGCTCACGTATCCGGGCGAGCAGGCCGACCAGCCGCCGGACGGCCGACAGATACGGCTTGACGGTGGTGATCTGGGAGCCCAAGTGGCAGTGCAGGCCGACCAGTTCGAGACGTGGCTGGCTGAGGACCCGGGTGATGGCGTGCTGCGCGGAGCCGTCGGCGATCGACAGCCCGAACTTCTGGTCGTCGGTCCCCGTGCGGATCTTCGCGTGGCCGCCCGCGGCGATCCCCGGCACGACCCTGATCAGCACCTTCTGCCGGCTCTCCGCCGGAACCGCGGCGGCCAGCCGGGCGATCTCCGAGGTGGAGTCGATGACGATGCGGCCGACGCCGAACCGCAGCGCGGTCCGCAGGTCGGCCGGGCTCTTGGCGTTGCCGTGCAGCACGATCCGCTCGGCGGGGAAGCCGGTGGTCACGGCCAGCTCCAGCTCGCCCGCGGAGCAGACGTCCAGGCCGAGGCCCTCCTCCTGCACCCAGTGGATCAGGGCGCGGCACAGGAACGCCTTGGCCGCGTAGTAGACGTCGGCGCCGGGAAAGGCGCGCAGGTAGGTGCGGCAGCGGTGGCGCACCTCGTCCTCGTCCAGGACGTAGGTGGGGGTGCCGAAGCGGTCGGCCAGCTCGGTGAGCGGCACCCCGGCCACCGCGACGTCACCGCGGGCGAGCGGTACCGCGGAGGCCGGCCAGACGGACCGGACGGCGATACGGGGCGTGGCGGTACGGGGGGCGGCCGGCCGCGCGCCCGGTGGGGACGCCGGCGCGGGCGCGGACGCCGGTGCGGACGACGGGGCGGGCGAGGCGGCCACGGTGGCGGCCGGCGGGGCGCCGGCTTCCTGCGCGGCCCGGGGCAGCGTGCTGTGACTCATGCGCCGTCACCCCTCACACGGCCCGTAGGTGCTGGTGCGCGCGCGGCATCCGCGCCACCTCGGGCGTCAGCCGCGGGTTGGTCACCACGGTGGCCCCGACGGGTTCGGCCAGCGCGCGCAGGGCGGGCTCGGAGAGCCGGATCCAGGGCTGGCCGGCGCCGAGGGCCGCGGCCAGCCGCTGGGCGGAGGTGAAGCCGACGGCGGTACGGCCACCGAGCGGCGTGCGGAACAGACGGGCCGTACAGCCCGCGGGGCCCGACCGGACGGGGACGAACAAGGGCCCGGCCGGGACACGATCAGAAGGCTCGGGATCTTCCGCGTAGAGGTGGTGGGACACGGCGTTGCTCCTCGAACAGGACATCGGCCGCCCCGGACCGGTGGATGACGCTTGCGCCGGGGCTCGGCTCTGACGACGCTATGCCCGGGGAACGGACCCCTCCGCCGCTCGCTGACGCGTCATTGACGGGTTAGGGACGCTACTTGACGCGATGCTGCTGCCCGGTGGCCGATTGTGGGACGGCGGTGACAACCGGGCACCTCGCACCCTGTCCCCCACCCGTGGACGGGACCGCCGGACCGCGCTTGACCTCGGCGCCCGGGACCGCGCTCGACCGTGGCCCCCGGGACCACGCTTGACCTTGACACTGTGGAAAGCATTCCACTGGGAGGCGTCATGTTCACCATCGGAGACTTCGCCCGGTACGGCCGCGTGTCGGCCCGCATGCTGCGCCACTACGACGCGATCGGGCTGCTGCGCCCGGCCCGTACCGACCCCGTCAGCGGCTACCGCTTCTACGAGGCGGCCCAGCTCGCCCGGCTCAACCGCATCATCGCCCTCAAGGACCTCGGATTCAGCCTCCAGCAGGTGGCGGCGATCCTGGCGGAGGAGCTGAGCGCCGAGGAACTGCGCGGCATGCTGCGGCTGCGGCAGGCGGAGCTGGAGGCGGCGCTGACGGCGGCCGGTGCGCGGCTGACGCAGGTCGAGGCGAGGCTCCGGACGATCGAGAGTGAGGGACGCATGTCTGCCGACGATGTGGTGGTCAAGCGCACCAGAACGGTTCTGCTCGCCGAGCTGCGCGGGGTCGCCGCCAGTTACGGGCCGGAGGACATCGGACCGGTGATCACGCCGCTCTACGCCGAGCTGTGCCGGCTGCTGGAGACCGCCGGGGTGACTCCGGCGGGACCGGGACTGGCGTACTACGAGGCCGTGGCGGGGGACGCCGCGGCGCACGAGGAGGGCGGCGACGGGGCCGTCGTCGTCCACGCGGGACTCGCGGTCACCTCGGAGGCGCTGGCCAAGGCGGGCGCCACACACGACGGCTCGACGGGCCGCCCCGGCGTCCCCGACGCGACCGGCCTCGGCTTCGACGTCGTCACCGTGCCCGGCCTGGAGTGCGCGGCCACGGTGGTGCACCGCGGCCCGATGAGCCGGATCCTGCCCACCGCGCAGAACCTCGCGCACTGGATCGACGAGAACGGCTACCGCTCCGCCGGGTACGCCCGTGAGCTGTACCTGGAGTGCCCGCCGGATCAGGAGAAGTGGGTCACGGAGATCCAGGAACCGGTGGCCAGGGCTTAGCCGAACCGGCCACCGGTCGGACCGCAGGAGGCGGGAGCCGCCCCCGCCCCCTGCGCACGCCGCCGCACCCGGCCCCGCCCGGACCACACCTCCGCCCGGACTACACCCCCGCCGACGCCCCCGCCCGGGCCGGCGCGGCCTCCGCGCCGCCGTCCGCCCCCGTACCGCGGCCGCCGCTCCCGCCGTGCCCCGCACCGCCCGCGTCGCCGCCACGCCGGACGACCGCCAGCACCAGCAGCCCCGCCGCCAGCGCCACCACACCGGAGATCAGCATGATGTGCGTCAGCCCGGTGACGTAGGCCGCACCGACCGCCGCGCGGGACGTGCCGGGCCCGAGACCGTGCAGCGCGTCGGCGAAGACCGTGCCGAGGAGGGCGATGCCCAGCGCATAGCCCAGCTGCCGGAAGGTGTTCACCGCACCGCTCGCCATGCCGGCCCGCTGCGGGGGCGCCGCGCCGAGCGCCGCCGAGACCAGCACCGGCATCGCCGTCCCGATGCCCAGCCCGCTCACCGCGAGCCCGGGCACCAGCGCCGCCCAGCCCGAGCCGGCGCCGAGCAGCGCGTACTGCAGCAGCGCACCGGCACCCACCAACAACAGGCCGATCCCGACCGGGAGTTGCGGAGCCGCCCGCTGGAGGTACCGGCCGCCCAGCGCGCCGACCAGCAGCGACGTCAGCGCCATCGGCGTGACGGCCAGACCCGCCTGCACCGGGCTCAGCCCGAGGACGTTCTGCACCCACAGCCCGACGAACGTCAGGTACGGGAACGCCGCCGCCTGCAGCAGCAGCGCCGCCGCCATCAGCGCCGCGAACGACGGCCGGCGCAGCAGCCCCAGATCGAGCAGCGGCCGGCGCACCCGCCGCTCCACGACGAGGAACACCAGCAGCGCGAGCGCGGCGCCCCCCAGCGCGACGAGCGTGCCGCGCTCGGTCCAGCCCCGTTCGCCGCCGCGCATCAGCCCGTACGTCAGCGCGCCCGCACAGGCCGTGAACGCCGCGGCGCCGGGCCAGTCGATGCGGGCGGCGGCGCTCCCCCTGCCGGGGTCCGTCCGAGGGTGCGCGCCGTCGCCGTGCGACTCGCCGACCCAGCGCAGCGTGATCCACACCGCGACCGCGGTCAGCGGCAGATTGACCAGGAAGATCGCCCGCCAGTCCGCGTACTCGGTGAGCACGCCGCCCAGTACGGGGCCGATCGCGGCCGCGGCGCCACTGGTGCCGCCCCAGACGCCGAACGCCACACCGCGGTCCCGGCCCTGGTAAGCGGCCATCAGCAGCGGGGTGTTGGTGGCGAACATCGCCGCCGCGCCCACGCCTTGGACGGCCCGCGCCGCGACCAGCAGGCCCGCGTCCGGGGCCAGTCCGCAGGCCAGCGAGGCGAGCGCGAACAGCGTCAGCCCGGCCACGTAGAGCCGGCGCCGCCCGAAGAGGTCCGCCGCCGAGCCCGCGACCATCAGCAGCGCGGCCAGCGCCAGCGCGTAGATGTCCATCACCCACTGGAGCGAGGTGAAGGACGCGTGCAGCCCGTCGGCTATCCGGGGCAGCGCGGTGTTCACGATCGTCACATCGACCAGCAGCAGGAAGTTCCCGAGCGTCACGGCGACCAGGGGCCACCACTTCCCGCCCGTTCGTCCTGCCGCCGTCCCGGTTGCGCTCTGCATGACCAGGTGTCCTCCGTTGTCGTGTCGCGCCCGTCCGCCGTCCCGGGCACCGTGGGGCCGAGGGACCGCGGAGACGCGGAAGTGCGGAATCGCGGGCCGCGACACCGCGACCGCGCGCAAAGGCCACGGCGGCCGCCGTCGGGCGGCGGGTGCCGTGGGGTGTGGCCCCCACCGTCCGTTGCCCGGCCGGGCGCGTCCCAGCCAACTGACTCCCGGCGGCGCAATCCGACACGCGCTAGCCTCGAACGGTGAAAACCGACGCGAAGGCCGCCAGCGCCGGCGACGGCTTCGACGCGCTCGACCGCCGGCTCGCCCACGCGCTGCAGCTCGACGGCCGGGCGTCGTTCAGCAGCATCGCGGCCGTGCTCGGCGTCTCCGACCAGACCGTCGCCCGGCGCTACAGCCGGCTCCGCACCAACGGCACGCTCAAGGTGCTGGGACTGGCCGAAGCCCGGGCGCTGGGCGAGGTCGAATGGATGGTCCGGGTGCAGTGCACACCGGAGGCCGCGGTGCCCGTCGCCGAGGCACTGGCGCGCCGCTCGGACACCTCCTGGGTCAGCCTGATGTCCGGCGGCACCGAGATCACCGCGGTCTGCCGCGCGGCCAGCAGCGAGCACAGCGACGCCCTGCTGCTGCAGAAGCTGCCGCGCACCCCGAGCGTCGTCGGCGTCACCGCGCACTGCCTGCTGCACGAGTTCTACGGCGGCCCGCGCGGCATCATCAGCAAGTCCGGCGCGCTGACCGACGAGGAGATCGCCCGGCTGAACCCGCCGCCACGGGACCCGGAAGCGGAGCCGTTCGCGCTACCGGTGCGGCTCGGCGACGCCGATCGCCGGCTCTTCGACGCGCTCGCCCGTGACGGCCGCACGCCGCTGGCCGAACTCGCCGCCGTCACCGGCTGGTCGCCCACCACCGTCCGCCGCCGCCTCGTCGAACTGCGCGCGTCCGGGACGCTGTACTACGACATCGACTACGACCTGCGGCAGTACGGATACGGCGTGATGGTCGCCCTGTGGCTGTCCGTCGCACCGGCCGAACTCGCCGCCACCGGCGAGGCGTTGGCGGCCCACCCCGAGGTCGCCTTCGCCGGCGCCACCACCGGGCCGAACAACCTCTTCGCGTCCGTGCTGTGCCGGGACGTCGGCGCCCTCTACACCTATCTGACGACCCGCGTCGCGGCGCTGCCCGGCGTCCGGACGATGGAGAGCGCGCCCCGCATCCGCCAGGTCAAGGGGCCGGGACCGCTGACCGTCACCGCTCCGGCCGGCCCGGGACGGCGCCGGTGAGCCCCCGGCCGGTCCCGGCGCCGGGCTCCCTGATGGAGCCGCCGCGCCGCGGACAGCCCTGGTGGTCCGGCCGCAACCCGCTGATCTGGGCGCGCGACTGGGTGCGTTCGACGCCCGGTACCCACATCTGGCTGCTGGTCATCGGCGTCACCAGCCTGGTGATCGCCTCCGCCTCCGAGGGGCTGGAGCAGTTCCTCGTCCACCGCACCAGCAGCAACATCCACGAACTGAACGAGCATCCGCTGCCGTCGCTGCTCATCAGCGGCTTCTGGATCGAACGCCCCGCGTCGTTCCTGCTCTACGTGGTGATGTTCGAGCTGCTGCACGCCAACGTGGAGCGTTGGGTGGGGACCTGGCGCTGGCTGCTGACCGTCGGCGGCGCGCACATCGCCGCCACCCTGGCCAGCCAGGAACTGGTGCTGCTGGCCATCGAGGGCCACCGGCTGCCGCGCTCGATGACCCATGTCGTGGACATCGGCGTCTCCTACGGCCTGGCCGCGGCCGCCGGCCTGCTGACCTACCGGCTGCTGCCGCCCTGGCGCTACGGCTACCTCGTCGCGGTGCTGGTCTTCTTCGGCATCCCCCTGACGACCGGCGCGACCTTCACCGACTTCGGCCACGCCATCGCACTGACCATGGGCTTCGCCGCCTGGCCCCTGACCCCGGCCGCCACCGCCGGAACAGCGGACGAGGAAGC